>CAMYVI010000267.1 GCA_947302185.1 uncultured Lachnospiraceae bacterium | reverse complement strand
TTGCGCGCGTATCTCACGACTGAAGTCACGAGTATTGCGCGATGAAGAATAAAAGGAGTAAACATGCATCGGATTCGAAGATTCATATTGGCGGCGGTGCCGGTCATTTTCCTGTGTGCAAATGCACTCCTTTCTCATATCCTTTACCCCTATACCTATACCCGGGCCATGTTCCATGAGATGCAGACGGCCGATTATGATACGCTGATCGTAGGAGGTTCCCATTCAAAATGCGGAATCGATCCGGCTGTACTGAAGTCTGAAAAGGGGGTCGCGGCTGTCAACGCAGCTCAGGGCGGCGAGCATACGATTGACATGTATTATCTTGTGCGCGAGGCTGCAAAAGGCACAAAGCTTCGATGCGTGATCTGTGAAATTGACCCGTCTTACTGGGTAGATGAACCGAATCAGACACAGGAGTATGTAGCTCTCTATCACGAGTTTCCGTGGTCGGTACTCAAGCTGGGCTATTTCTATGATAAGATGCTGAAAGCGGATTTTCGTACCGCTCCGTTTGAATGGTATCTTTACCGGCAGCAGGTGGCTCACCTGCCGCAGCTTATTAGTGAGAAGAGGAGTGCGGAATATAAGAATTATGACATTTCCCGCTTCACGGATGAAGTGCAGAGCTATCACAGGGATGGATTTATTGCGAGGTTCAGGTCGGATGAGGGGACTACAAGGGAAGATGTTCCGGCTCTATGGAATCGGGAGACCTATAATGAGGACGAACAGAAATATTTTGAGAAGCTTGCAGATTTCTGTGCAGAATCAGGTATCGAGCTTGTGACTGTGATTACACCTGTTCCGGACACAACATATGAGCGTTATCGTGATTCCTATGACGATGCGTCTGACTATTTTGAGGATTACATGGGAAACAGGGGGATCAGGCTGATAAACTATATGCGTCCGTTAAGAGGAGCTCGCGGGTCTGATAAAGTGCCGCGTGATCCGGATGACTTTTGCGACAACGAGGGCCATATGTTCGAGGACACGGCAGCAGATTTTACGGCTTTATTAGCGAAAGAGGTTCCTTGCGCGTCAAGATCGCAGATTCGTTCCTGACGTTCTTGATATGTTCATATAGTTTCGCGCGGAACAGTGTTTTGCAGCTGCCCGGCATTCATTCATTTGAGAGGAGACAGCGCCCATGCTCATGAAAATTAATAACAAAATACGCGAGCCGCTGGCTTTTGTAATAAAAGTACTGAGCAAAAGCAGCCGGGACGGGATAGCCGCTTTCTCCGCTCAGTCTGCATTTTTTATACTGATGTCGGTCTTTCCGTTCACAATACTCCTCCTTCAGCTCATGAAGATAGCGCCGATCAGCCAGGAGGATCTTCTGTATGCAGTCGATTCGATTTTTCCCGGGTATCTTCTGCCTACCATTCACGAGATACTGCAGGAGATATACTCTTCCTCTTTCGGAACGGTAGCCGCAACCGGTATTGCTATACTGTGGGCGTCCTCGAAAGCGATTTATGCTCTTCAGGAGGGGCTCGGGCGTATATGTAATGAGCGGAAGAAAAGAAACTGGTTGATCGTGAGAGCCCGGTCTCTTCTGTATACACTGATCGTTGCCGTCCTAATGGTAATAGGTGTAGCTATGATAGTTGTATGGCAGAAAATCCGCATCTTTCTGAATCATTACAGACCGAGAGGAATTTCACTTCATCTTTATTCGGCGCTGATACAGTTTGTATATTCGTTGGTACTGCTCACCATTTTATTGGCGGTTATGTATAAGGCATTTCCGCATAAAAAACTGAAGTTCCGCGACCAGCTCCCCGGTGCTTTTGTTGCAGCGGTAGGGTTATACGGATTTTCGATATTTGTTGCGATATATATCGGAGCTTTTAACGGATTTTCCATGTACGGAAGTCTTACTACACTGACTCTGGTCATGTTCTGGCTGTATTTCTGCAACTATATTGTTATGGTTGGCGCAGAGGTCAACGAGGTCCTGAGAAGGGACAGAGAGGTCAGAGCAGCAATGGAAAAAATCGGTATGAGACGAAGAGAATAACTACGAAGAGAAATAACTATCGAAAGTTCCTTACGGAACTTCCGATAAATTCTATTGATCGGTCTGAGAAGAAGACCTGTTCTGTACTTCTGTCTCCTCATAATTCTCAGGATCATACACTGAATAAGGAATATATAGTTTATTGTGAAGGCCATGCTCCTCGTCCCAGGCATATATGTCTGTGCCGTCGAGCATGTCTTTTTCGTCTGCGACATTTTTTGTCAAATGCAGGATACACTTTGCCATTCCCTCAGCATCCTGTACGACGGTTCCCGCCATTTTGCCGTCGGCAATCAGCTGACGTCCGGATATGCTTGCATCGACACCGAAAACGGGGATAGTCGTCGAGTCATCCGCACCGAGATTGTATCCGTAGGTCTCGAGAGCACGTATGGCACCTTCCGCCATGGAATCACTGTTGCAGACTACGAGCTCGATCATGTTGTTCATCTCCTCATTGTACTGCGACAGGTTCGTCATCATATAATCCCTGACAGCTGAGAAGGACCATTTGCCGGTCAGATCAAGCTGATAGTTGTCTACAGCTGACGGGTTGAAATAAGACAGTTCCGGGTAGCCTGCCTCCTTTAAAACGGCGTTGGCGTCCTCGATGGAATACTTGGTCCGATATATGGCCTCTGCGTTTTTCGCTTCGCCCTTAAAAAGTGCATAACTTATAATTCCGTCACCGTTCAGATCGGTCTCGTCGTAGTGCTCTGTGAGGTATCTGCCGATCAGCTGTCCCTGAAGATGGCCGGCTTCGGCGGGATCTGTTCCGACAAATGCCACGTCCGAGTAAAAATTAAGGATTACTCCTTCGTCCCCGTTATCTTCAACAGGTCTGTTGAAGAAGATGACCGGGATGCCGGCGTGGTAAGCCCTCATGCAGATGGCGTCAGTTGTATTGGACGAACCCGAATTTACTATGTTCACCAGGAGGAGACTGACATGTTCGTTGAGAGCTGATTCTATCTGACTGGTCTGGGTAGTCTGGCTGGAGGCAGCATCATATTCACGATATGGAATACCCGCGCTTACCAGCCCCTGAGACAGAGCTGTCCGAACCGATGAGATATAGTTATCTCCATAGTCATAATAGAACACTGCCACGTTGAAAGGCATGTCTTTACTGTTAGAAGAAGACTGTGTCTGAGTAATTGTCGAAACGGGGTCGCAGCCGCAAAGCTGCGTGAGGATGAAGAGCAGAAGAAGCAGTGTGAAATGCTTCTTCTGCAGGAAACTAGCATTTTGAAATATGCGGGGTTTCTGTCTTGTCATGAAGAGCCTCCTTGATGACGGCTGACTGTTATTTTGACAGAGGGGTGCCTGACAATTGAAGCATTGATCCCTGACGCAGAATATTAGCGGCGCGAGTCGGGATGAATTCAAAAATGAGACTTAACTCCCCGGCTTTTATTGTAACGCTTTTTACATCATTTATCATTTATCAAATGCAGGTTTTTCGGAAAATACTCCCCGAATCTCAACGAAAGGTTCTCGCTGCCCCGGTCGTGAGATGAATGTGCAAAACGGAACCCGTTACAGAACCGAACAGTTCACAACTGTTTCACATATTTTCACGAATTTTTCACAAATTTCGGGCAGAAAAGTCTGGCTTCGCTGGTATGTTATCCGTATAAAAAGGTGTAAGTCAAAAAAGTTCGTTTTGACCTGAAAAACCGTCAGAAAACAGTAATATGTTAACCGCAAAAACATATATGAATGAAATCTGAATTAACCCGGCGTGATTTTCACAAAACATTAACATAAATCACACAGAAAGAAAGCATTTGGCGTATAGAATCATCACATAAGATGATTGCAAGGAGGTATTGATATGAAGTCAGCTTACATTATTACCACG
>CAMYVI010000266.1 GCA_947302185.1 uncultured Lachnospiraceae bacterium | reverse complement strand
AGCAGACTCTGCATCTCGGACAGCCATTACATCAGAGCAGACTCTCCGGAGCTGACCTGCGAGCCGGACATGGCAGATTCACTGCATCTAAGTCTTCCGCCGTATGTTCCGTCCATGCGGCTCCTGCTCATCATGTAATTGCCGAGGGCTCCCCAGCTGCTTCCGCCCGGAGCTTTCCCCTGAACATTTCCGGAGTAATGCCCGTCAAGAATTTCAATAAATTCAGGGTCCACTTTTCTCTTCCACAGTTCCGAAACAAAAGTCTGAAAATCGAAAAAGCCTTTCTTAAATGCATCCTCGATATCAGCTGTTGCATAGGCAATATCGTCTGCAGCTTCCAGAATAAAAGTGAGCGGATTTCGACGTCCTTTCGTTCCTGTCTTCTCCTGAATGCGGGAAAACAGCTCTTCTTCGGACCGGAAATACCCCATCTTTTTTTCCGTTACATCCTTGGCTCTCGGATTCATTTCGACGGATGATCTCGGATACTTGATCATTGTCGAAAGAAGAGCATATGTGAGATTCAGTCCGCAACCGTTCTCCGCATAGTGAAGCTTTGATACGAGCCGCAGTCCCTGTGCATTGCCTTCAAAATTCAGGAGATCCTCCCTTTCCTGAAGTGTCATTATATCTGTTACGCTCCGTCCGTTATAGCTGAGTCTGGGAAGATGACGTGAGAACCATTCGCGTATTGCTTCCTCACCGAAGTGACCGAAGGGCGGATTTCCTATGTCGTGGATGAGTCCCGCACACTCAATAACGGCAGCAACATTTCTCTCTGTCTCGAGATTGAAGGTCGGATCCAATCGTCTTTCAATAATCGATTCAGAGATATTCTGGGCAAGAGATCTTCCGATAGACGAGACCTCAAGACTGTGAGTCAGCCGCGTTCTTATAAAATCGCTCTTATCAAGGGGAAAGACCTGTGTCTTATCCTGCAGTCTTCTGAAGGATGCACTGCCGATAATTCTGTGATAATCTTTTTCAAATTCGCTGCGAAGATCATTCTGCAAATGATCCTCATCC
The DNA here is from genome assembly GCA_947302185.1 of uncultured Lachnospiraceae bacterium. The sequence continues at coordinate 2,901 of CAMYVI010000266.1, read as the reverse complement.
TCTCCGGCACGGTATGTACTGAGAATCTGAGACCAACGCATCATATATGAACTAATGATCCAATCATCGGTTATGTCGACTGGATTTTTCCTTTCTCCGGGTTCTCCGGGTATTTCTACTCATACATCATTTTGCAGATGGCGTCTCGATATATAGCCTTTGCGAGACTATATGCCGAAGCATTCTGACCGGCAAAATTCTCCATCATGACTCCCGAATTGATCTCAAGTACTTTCAGGCCTTCACAGGTCTCAACGATATCCACAGACGCAAATCTGACGCCGATTTCCTCATATACCCTTCTCACGATCACGGCTATTTCATCTTTAAGAGGTCCGCTTTCAAGAATATCTGCCCGTGCACCCTGTCCGAGATTGTGCCGCCAGTTCAGGATTACACGCTCGCCTTTCGCGGGTATCCGGGATAGCTCTTCCCGTGAAAGATCTGTTTCGAGATCCGCATATCCGTGGATTTCCCGATTTTCATCGCCTTCGTTTCCCTGATAACGGTACTTCAGAATGAGACCGGCAACCGTATTTATTCCGTCTCCGCATAACTGCGGCCGTCTCTTTCTGTAGACGAGACGTATCTCGCCGTCAAGAACAACAGCCCGATATTCATTCTCAATCTCATAATATCGTGAAACAGCCATGTAATCGGATTTCAGGAAAATACGGTGAACTGCCTCTTCAAGTTCAAAGTCTGTCGAACACTTTACTACATTTTCGCCGCCTGTTCCCAGATTGGGCTTGCATACCACTGTTTTATATCTGTCCAGAATATCCAGGAGGTCGCGCCAACATCCCGGAAAACCCATAAATTTCTGGTTATCCGGGGATGCGAAAAGAACATGCTCAATATTCGGTATTCCGAATTCAGACATGAGCTCACTGGCAGCGCATTTATCCTGGCACAGCATATTGACGGATGCGCTGTTCAGACCGAACTGGTACCCCATTATTACATCATGCCTGCCGTTTTTGTCGAGTCGGAAAATCCAGTCGGCACTGTAGGATCTGAGCTCTATACTTTCTTCCCTGCATATTTCTTTGATTATTCTAACGAAATTTGTTTCCGCATTCTGCATCAGAAGACTCCTCTGTCAGAAAAATCCCCGCTCTGTAGACTTTTCAGACCTGATGCGGGGATTGTCATTTTAAGTTTACTGCCTCCACGATACGTTGAATCATATGACGCCGAGTATTCTTCTGACTTCGTTCGGCATCTCTTCCGGATCGACAACCGTCTTGTGCCTGATCGGAGCAGTACGGATATCAGTGATTGCGTACGGCTCTTTGGTATGACCGAGCTCACTTAAGATATCGATGAGTTCAAAATCTGTTTTTCCTTCCGTCTTATCGGGGGCAATGGCACCTGCTACAGAAACAGCGAATTTATAAGGACTTGCTGTCGAAGCTATTACTGTCGGTGTCGTATCTCCGGTTTCGGCTGCATAGGAGCGGTATACGGCATTTGCAATTCCTGTGTGGGTATCGATAATATAGCCTGTCTTATCAAAGAGGTCGCGAATACCCGCAAAGTTTTCCTCCTCGGAAGCGAATCCGCCGCGGAAATCGCCGAGCACCTTCCTCATTTCGGATGTGATCTCATATCTGCCTGTCTCGGAAAGCTCCTTCATAAAGGCAAGGTTTTTTTTCGGGTCATCTCCGCACGCTCTGTAGATCAGTCTTTCCAGATTACTGGATATCAGAATGTCCATGGACGGTGAGGATGTGAGGATAAACTCTCTTTTTCTGTCATATTCTCCCGTCCGGAAGAAATCATAAAGTACTTTGTTCTCATTGGATGCGCATATGAGCGTCTTGACCGGCAGTCCCATTTCTTTCGCATAATAAGCAGCGAGAATGTTTCCGAAATTCCCAGTAGGAACAGTGATATTGATCTCGTCTCCGGCTTCAATCTCCCCTTCCTTAAGGAGCTGGCAGTATGCGTAGACAAAGTAAACTATCTTCTGAAACAGACGCCCGATGTTAATTGAGTTCGCGGAACTGAACTGGAAGCCTTTCGCATTCAGCTCACGTGCCATTTCCCTGTCGTTGAACATTTTCTTGACCGCAGTTTGAGCGTCATCAAAATTGCCGTTGATTGCCACGACATAAGTATTGTCGCCGCGCTGCGTGGCCATCTGAAGACGCTGAATATTGGATACTCCTCCGTGCGGATAAAAGACAATAATTTTCGTGCCCGGAACGTCGGCAAATCCGGCCATGGCTGCTTTCCCCGTGTCACCGGATGTGGCAGTGAGAATGACAATATCATTGGTCACTCCGTTCTTACGCGCTGATGTCACCATAAGATGGGGAAGAATTGACAGCGCCATGTCCTTAAATGCAATCGTGGCTCCGTGATACAATTCAAGATAATATGCTCCGTCTTTTTTTACAAGCGGTGCAATTTTCTCCGTATCGAACTTGCTGTCGTATGCATTCATGATACAGGTCCTGAGTTCTTCCTCTGAAAAGTCGGTGAAGAACATGCTCATAATTTCATAAGCAAGCTCGCGGTAGTCCATAGATGCCAGTTCGATGAGCGGCTTGTCAAGCTGCGGGATTTCCGTCGGTACGAAAAGCCCTCCGTCAGGGGACAGACCTGTCAGAATAGCCACGGAGGCCGTGACGGGAGGTGCATCGGAACGGGTCGACTTATAGAGAATAGACATGATTTCATCAGCTCCTTTATCAAAGTAATGGCCGTACAAAACGCTTGTTCGGCACAGATATTATATCATTTCGCACATGATAAGGCAACGAGTACGGCTTAAAAAACTATCTGCTTTACATCAAAATTGCCTCTTGACATATTTCACATTATAGTTGATAATGAATGAGTTACGGGGTATGGCGTAGCTTGGTAGCGCGCACGGCTGGGGGCCGTGAGGTC
>CAMYVI010000265.1 GCA_947302185.1 uncultured Lachnospiraceae bacterium | reverse complement strand
GATCTGTCAGGAAGATCAACCTGTTTTTTAACATATGCTATCCTTTTTCGCATTCATCATAGATTTGTGATACGAGAATTTTGCGCCTGAAATCAGACGCTTACCCTATATCATAACGGCAAAATCCCCGTGGGGCAAGTTCATCTTTCTTTTAAAGTAATTTCTCAAATCTTTATAAGCTGTGTTATAATAAATAACACCTATAAACTTTGTCGATTTGCGGGTGATTTCCGGCAAAATGACAGGCTCTATTAAGGAGGAAGAAAATGAAGAAGGTAATTAAAACACTCATTACAGGCATCGTAACGGGAGCCATGATCCTCGGACTCGGCGCATGCGGCGCAGGCAACCCGGCTACAACGCAAGACACAGCGGATACCCCCGCAGCGGATGTATCCACTGCGGATGCCGCCGTAAAAGAAGATGCTTCCGGAAAAGGACTCAGCATCTGTATAATCACTTCATCAGGCGTAGACGACGGATCTTTTAACCAGAATGTTTACGAAGGAATTCAGGCGTTCGTCGGAAATCACAGCGACTGTACCGTAAAGGACGTCAAGGAATCCGATCTTACAAAACTTATCAGCACGGTAGAAGGACTTGTAGGCGACTACGATGTATTCGTACTTCCGGGATTCAATTTTGCGGGAATCGGCGACATCGCACAGGCCAATCCGGATAAGAAGTTTATTGTTGTAGACTCCACGATCACTGACAGCGAAGGAAATCCGATGTCTCTAGATAACGTCTACACGATGATGTTCAAGGAAGAAGAATCCGGCTTCTTCGCAGGAATCGCTGCCGCTGAGACAACGCAGACCGGAAAGGTCGCCGTAATCAACGGAATTGCGTTCCCGTCCAATGTAAACTACCAGTTCGGTTTCATGAGCGGTGTTAATTATGCCAACGCCAAGTTCGGTACCAATGCAGAATGCGTTGAGATTCCTTCATACGCCGGCAAGGCCACTGTTGAAGTTGAAGGCATGGGCGCCGATATCGGCGGAAACTATGTCGGCGACTTCGGTGATGAGGCTACAGGCAAAACTGTTGCGGAAGCCCTGATCGCAGAGGGATGCGATGTTCTCTTTATGGCTGCAGGTGCATCAGGAAACGGCTGCTTCACAGCAATCAAGGAGTCTGACGGCGTCTATGCTATCGGCTGTGATGTCGATCAGTATGATGACGGCGCAAACGGCGCTTCCAATATCATCCTGACTTCCGCTCTGAAAGTCATGGATATGAACGTTGAGAAACAGCTCAATGAGATCTATGACGGAACATTTGCCGGAAAAGATGAGACGCTCGGCGCAGATACCGACTCGACAGGCTATGTATCTGCAGAAGGCCGTCAGCAGCTTTCCGAGAAAGCTCTCGCAGATCTTGAGACAGCGATGACTGCTCTCAAGGCAGGTGAGATAGAACCTGCCTCCAATTTTAACGGATATCTTCCGGATAACTTCAAGGGACTCGAGTAAATCAACTTTACGCAGAGGCGTTCTTGATAATGTTACGAAGAGCCGCAGAAGGTTTCCGATAATATCTGAGAACCGGTGATGAAGGGCTGCCGCTCTGTGCATGATGTGAATGTAGGTACAGATCGTTCTTATCATGCATGTGAGGCAGCCCTTTCATATCAGCAGAAGAGGAGTGTCACTTGGGAGGGGGACTCGGACCGGCGAGATTTCATCTGACGCAAACTTGGATCCTGTCCGTTCGTATCGCGGACGGGACTTGATTCTTTTTTAGGAGCAGACATGAGTGAATATATTGTTGAGATGCGAAATATCACAAAGCGTTTTCCCGGCATCGTTGCAAATGACGATGTGACCATTCAGGTGCAAAAAGGAGAAGTCTATGCACTGCTCGGCGAGAACGGAGCAGGAAAGTCAACTCTGATGAGTATGCTCTACGGCATGTATGAACCTGATCACGGCGAAATATATATACGGGGACAGAAGGTGGTCATCAGGTCGCCTTCGGAAGCGGCTGCTATGAATATCGGTATGGTCCATCAGCATTTCAAGCTCGTTGATAATTATACAATAGGTGAAAATATTGTGCTCGGAATTGAACCGATAAAGAAAAAGTTCGGTATTTTTCCCTATGTGGATATGAAAGAGGCAAATGAAAAAATTGCCCGTCTCTCGAAAGAGTACGGATTAGAGGTTGACCCGACCGATCTTATCTCGGATATAAATGTTTCTATTCGCCAGCGTGTCGAGATTCTGAAGATGCTTTACCGTGAAGCGGAGATCCTCATTTTTGATGAGCCGACCGCTATCCTGACTCCCCAGGAAGTGGAATTTCTTCTGAAAATTATAGGTGAGCTCAAGAAGGGCGGTAAAACGATCATTCTCATCACACATAAGATAGAGGAAATCAGAAAGATAGCCGATAGATGCGCTATTCTGCGAAGGGGCAAACTGATTGACATCCTGGATGTCAGAAGCACGACGACACAGGAAATGGCCAATATGATGGTCGGCCGAAAAGTTGCTCTGACGACCGAGAAGAAACCTCCGGTATACGGAGATACCGTACTTGAAGTGGAAGGGCTCTCTGTGTGGAATGAGGATAAGGTCGAAGTAGTCAAGAACGTGTCGTTCAAGATCCGTCAGGGAGAGATATTTGCGGTAGCCGGCGTGTCCGGAAACGGACAGATCGAGCTGGCTGACACGATAGCGGGCCTTATGAAAGCCGGACAGGGAAGTATAAAACTGTGTGGAAAAGACATCACTGACGAATCAATCAGAAAGCGAACGGAAGACGGACTGGCTTATATTCCGGAAGACCGGCAGAAATACGGAGTGTTTCTTGACTTCGTACTGAGAGACAATCTCGGTCTTCGATGGTATTATAAGAGCCCGTTCGCAGTGGCCGGTATCCTGCAGACCTTAGAATTTGACAAGTACTCGGACAAACTGATAGATGAATATGATATACGCAGCGGCCAGAGAGGCAGGACGCCCCTGCGGTCAATGAGCGGAGGCAATCAGCAGAAAGCCATTATAGCAAGAGAAATTGAACAGCATGCTCCCCTTATCATTTTCGTTCAGCCTACACGTGGTCTGGATATGGGGGCAATAGAGAACATTCACAGGCAGATCATTCAGGAGAGAGATAAAGGTACGGCAATTCTCCTCATCTCTCTTGAACTGGATGAGGTCATGAATCTTGCAGACACAATAGGCGTTATCTACGGCGGAAAGCTTTTAAAGATAGCAGATGCGAGCACGCTTGATTCGCAGGCGGTCGGACGCTACATGATGGGGGTGACGGAAGGATGAAAAATCAGAAAGTGCCATCAGAAAAAGGGTTCGGTGCATTTCTTGCCCGCCTCCTCGGAAATGAAAAATGGAACAAGGTAACGGTGCCTGCGTTCACGATAATTCTTACTCTTCTTGTATCCGGTGTTTTTCTGCTGATTTTGGGCAAAAATCCGCTCACGGCTTTTTACAGCTTTCTTGCAGGCAACGGATTTGCACCGAAGGCCAGTTACGGTTCCGGAACCGGCATGATGTCAGATTTCTTTTCATTTCTCAACATCATGTCACCTATGCTTCTCGCAGCGCTCAGCTTTATATTTGCCTACAGATGCGGGCTTTTTAATATCGGTATTGCAGGACAGATGCTTGCCTCCGGATATCTCGCGACGATTCTGATCGGCTACAGCAAGCTCCCGGCAGCGGCTGCAAAACCTCTGGTCATAGCGGTCGGAATTATTGCGGGGGGCGTACTGGGTGCAATTGTCGGATTTCTGAAATATAAGTTCAATATTCATGAAGTTGTATCGACAATTATGATAAATTACATTATCAGTTATCTGACCGGCTTCTTTATTAATAAGAACTACGTCGATTCCATTACAAGATCTTCCAGGATATGCTCATCGGCTTCAAGGCTTACACTGATGAAGGTCAATATAGGGGGATACTTCTGTAAT
>CAMYVI010000264.1 GCA_947302185.1 uncultured Lachnospiraceae bacterium | reverse complement strand
ACTACGATGCCGGTCAGCGGCAGAAGAATTATACCGGTCACCAATTTGAACATAATGTGGAAGAACGAGACCTGGAACGAAGCGCTCGCAACACGCGCGGCTATGATATCTGTTAGCGGTGAAAGCATAACCAGAGGAATGAACAGAAGCGCACCGACCGCATTGAACACAAAATAGATTATGGCTGCACGCTTGGCGTTATTCTTCGCGTTGATTGCAGATAAAATGACCGGTGACGACGATCCCACGTTGATACCGCAGATTATGAACGCCGCAAAGTATAAGGGCATAAGACCCTGCATAGCAAGAGCCTGAAGAATACCGACCGCCGCAGACGAGCTCTGAATGACCATACAGAGCAGGACACCGATCAGAAAGCCGAGCAGCGGATTCTTTGCATTCAGAATAAAGTTCTGGAAGACCACGGAATCCTTAAGAGGAGCCATTGAGCTGCTCATCGTATGCAGTCCCTGGAACAGGAGTCCGAAACCGAGAATGACCTGTCCGATATGCTTATGCTTCTTTCTCTTAGCATACAGCATAAGAGCGGCTCCGACTGCGATACAGACCGGAGCTATGCCGGACACATCAAGAGCAATCAGGATACTTGTGATAGTCGTACCGATGTTTGCACCGAAGATAACGCCTGTCACCTGCGCCAGATCCATAATTCCGGCGTTAATAAAACCCATGGCCATTACAGTCGTGGCAGATGAAGACTGGATGCAGACAGTTACCAGCATACCGACGATAAATCCCATGACCGGGACCCTGGTCAGCTTTTCGAGAAGATCTTTCATCTTCGAGCCTGCTGCCAGCTGAAGACCGTCACCCATATAATGCATACCGAACAGGAATGCACCCAGGCCGCCGAACAGCGACAGAATATTAGAAACATCCATAATTTGTCCCCCGCAATAAAGTAAATATTAGGAATGTCAACCAAAAACAGCCCTAATATAATTTTACATGCAAAGCCCTTTTTCAACAATCACTAAAGCGAAAAAACATTGTAAAGTTCTTGTAAATCCAAATGACAACACAGGCTTATCACTCGCGCAGCCGTTCTGTTTACTCAAACTCTCCACATGCCGAGTTTACTTTTTGCGCGTCCTCATAAGGACTGTCTCTTCCAGAGAGCACACTTTATCCGCAATGCATACAATGATTGCCTCCCTTGATTTCGGGACGGTACTAATCGTGAGGGGCCACATATGCGTTCTTATGATCTCCTGCTCTTTTTCATCGATATCGAATACCTTAACAGCATTTTGTCTGGCTTTCTCAGGATGAGTAAAACCGTGAAGCGCATGCTCTCCTCCGTCAAAATCATGCCAGTCATAAAGATAAAAATCATGCAGGAGCGCACCTACGGCAAGCTTTTCCTCATCAGCGCCCACGTGGAATTTTCGGTTGATTTTCAGGCTCATACTCGCTACCCGCTCGCAATGATCATATGTCGTTATACTGCCATGCTGAGTATACGTCTTCATCTGGCGTACCTTGGGATGGTTCCTGTATTTTTCCAGTTTCATCCTGAGCTCTTCTTTCTTCTTGTCCATCAGTTCTTTTTTCAGAGCCTTCCGCTCTTCTTTATTCATCTTTTTTTTATTCATTTTATCTATCTGTATCATTTTCTCATTACACTTTCCTCAAGCTTTCCGCTCACCGGTTTTCCGGTCAAAATCATGTTTATTCTTCATCGCACAATACTCGTGGCGTAAGTCGATTTCGGTTTGTTCCGCGCTTACGCACCCCCGACAATCCTGTCAGCTTCCCACATGAAAAATCTCCGTGTAGACCATTCTGCCGTTTTTCTGCTCGGATTTCATGAGTGAAATTCTCTTTACCATCATTTCTTTCTTAGGCACAGTGATTCCCTGCGGATGCGAATTGGATGCCTTCCTCACCAGCGTAATGTGAGGCTCGAACTTTTTTCTGTCGTATTTAATGCCGGCCGTATCGAGCGCGGTCCTCAGGCTTTTCACATATGCTTTCAGCTTCTGCCCTCCCTTGGCTCCGATCCACAAAATATCTCCGAAATTTCCGAGATCCGTGACAGACAGAATGAACGGGACAAACGGCACAGTCTCCATAGCATGCACAACGCTCTCCGCATTCTTCGTCTCACCGATAAAAGCTAGCGTGATATGCAGATTCTCAGCCGGGCTGTAACTTCCGCCCACATTCTTCTTTTTCAGGTCATGCATGACGGAAATCAACCCTTTCTTTATATCTTCAGATAATCGTATCGCTATAAAAAGTCTCATACTCCGCTCCTTGAATCTTATATTCTTCATCACGCAATACTCGTGACGAAAGTCTATGATACGCGCGCAAGGTGACACTCGTCTTCATCGTGAGTACAATCCCGCCACTGAGACGAGCAGGATATTGATTTACCCACCGCTTGTAGAAGCGGGGGCTTCTCCCACTGAGATAAACGCCTCCCGCTCTTCCTCTATCCTGTAACCGCATTAATCATTGTACCACAAACATTAATCTCTTTTTAATCTTTCTTTCAGGATGATTTCATATTGAACCGCTATTCTTTAGATACATCAAACACATGAGGCCGATGTCGAAGGCCTTGAATACATACAGGGAGGTACTGATATGAATAAGCTTGAATTGATTGAAAAACTCAGAGAACGCGCAGACATAAGTTATGAAGAAGCAGATAAATTGCTCGAAACGACACAGGGCGATCTTGTCGCAGCACTCATCCTTCTTGAAAAACAGGGAAGAGTAAACGGTCCGCAGTACACAAACGGTTATGCAGATAATACACAGGGAAGCCGGAATGTTGACCCGGCAGCTCAGGTTCCGAAACAAAGAAGAAACGTGATCGGACATGCATTCCGCACAGCCGGTAGTTTTCTTGCACACACAACATTCCATATCGGTCATGACGGTAATGATATTTTCATGATGCCGACTTACATATTTGCCATACTGATGCTCTTCTTCTGGGAGACTATTGTTCCCGTCATGCTCGTATCTTTATTATTTAATGTCCGTTTTTACTTCGACGGCTCGGAGAAAGCGAAAGCAGCCAACAGATACATCGATCGGGCCGAAGTAGCGGTGGAAGAAGTCTGGAACTACCCTTGCACGGCATCAAATGAATCCGGCAGCGGAGAAAATCATCAGCCTTCATCCGCTGATCAGCTGCCGCAAGCCTTTGATGCTTAACGGAAAATATTGTATAATGATGTTATGATCAAGACGTCAAACGTCGATTACGGATTGTTCCGTGCTCACGCACTCCCACGATCCTGTTATCAAGGAGGCCGAATTATGGATACGCAGGATAAGGCAGAACGTTTAAGCGAAAGTGCACATATTTCGCTTGAAGAAGCAATGACAGCTCTTGAGGCTGCGGACGGAGATATGCTTGATGCTATGGTACTGCTCGAAAATCAGGGAAAAGTCGAAAGACCCGGGCAGAGTGTTTATTCGACCTCATATCGGGAACAGCAAAGATACATTGATGTACCCGGCCAGGTGGCGCAGCAGAAGGAGGCTGCGCCATCATTCAAAAGAAGTTTTGTCGGGATGGTCCGCAGCATCATTCGGTTCCTGAAATTCTCCTCGCTCCGGATAACGCAGAATGAACGTATTCTCCTTACAATACCATCCTGGATCATTCTGCTTATACTGCTGATCGCCTGGAAATTCGTCTTGCCGGTCGCAGCGGTTGCTTTACTCTTCGGCGCCCGCTACTCCTTTATCGGTAATGAGAACACGGACGTCGCAAACAGCATTTTGTCTCAAGCCGGCGATATCGCAGATGATTTAAAATCCAGGCTTCACAGGAAAAACAAAGATAAGGATGACGACACATGAGTAACAGAATTCTCATAGTAGAAGACGAAGAAAAACTTGCGCGTTTCATAGAACTCGAACTTGTCCACGAAGGATACGAGGTAGAAAAGTCCGGTAACGGCAGGGATGCTCTTGAGCTTGCATATAAAGAGCCCTTTGACCTCATA
>CAMYVI010000263.1 GCA_947302185.1 uncultured Lachnospiraceae bacterium | reverse complement strand
CTGTACAGCAAGTTGAACAGGACAATACCGAAGAAGCGCAGCAGCCGGAAGAGAAAAAACTTGTTTTGGAGAATTATTTCGGAAAGACCAAAGATGATATTCGTCGCGATAGCAGGCTGGCCGACATTAGCAGGTTCATGGCTGTTTATACGGATAAAAATGTAAATATTAATGGCATAGTCGAGCAGTTTCCTGCCTGGGGCACGGAAATTGATGTTTCCAGAGATAAAGTGTCATTTTATTACAGCAAAGGCAACCTGACGAATGATCAGGGATACAGAATGAAAGCGGATCGCAAAGAGATCCAGCTGAAAAAGGGAGAACGAAGAAAAATTACGATTACCATGTTGGCGCCAAACGGATTTGATGAAGGGTATATAGATGTGGCCGATCAGGCCGGATTGACATATTTCTTTGATTATGACTGGGAAAATGACAGCTATTCTTTTGATATCGGGTGCCACGGTGACAGGTATAAAAGCGGAATGATACAGATCTGCTTTTTGGAAACTAAAAAGGGTACACCCAGGGAAGGAAGCTACTGCAATGTATATTATACCATTGAATAAAATTGCGGACTGAAAATGAATTTCACAGCTGACAGCGATACAGATTCTTAGAATTATACAGCCGTTAACCGGTGAGGCCGGCGGCAGCAATTCTAAGAATCTTTTTATTAGTATACAGCAGAATATACGGCAAAATTACATCAAAAATGTTTCACTATCCTTGCAAATGTGGATAATAAGTATCACAGTTGTCTTTCAACGGACGTTCATAACCATACATATTGTGAAACTTTTCTTGGGATGATGCTCTTTTCTTGTCTTTTTTAGTGCAACATAATCTGCAACATGCAATTGGTTAATTGTTATATGATAAAATCTTAATTTAGCGAAATTATTCGTAAGTATTGTTCAGGACTACATCATTTTCACAAACGGAGTAATTGTGGAAACAGATTTGAGGGGGTAGCATGTTTCATCGGGTATTATTGGTCGGGAAAGGCAGACGGTTTGCCATCGGCCTGTGCACAGCCGCACTTGTGGCATCGTCTCTTAGCAGCAGCGTATATGCAGCGTCATCTGAAAGCTCAGTTTCTTATACGTATGAAACCGATACGTCAGAGGACGAGGGGTCATCAAATGAGTGCGAAACGACCACTCCGGAGGAGTCTTCCGTTTCGGATGATCCTGTAAATCAGGATGAGCCATCGGTTCCGGCAGAAACGGAACAGACGCCCGCAGAATCAGAACAGGTTTCGACAGAATCAGAGGACAGCTATTCGCAGAATGATTCGATACCGACAGAATCAGAAGACGGATCACAGCAAAGTGATTCAGCATCGGATGAATCCGGCGATATGCACGACCTAACTTCGGACGACAGCGTTCCAACGGACAGCGGTGTGAGCGGCACTGAAGGCAGCGGTACAGTACCTTCAGACAGCCGTAAAAATCCGAAAAAAGACAGCAAGAAGACGAAAGATAAAACAACTAAAAAGCAGGTGACCAAAAAGCAGGAAAAAAAGGATACTGCCACAAAGGATAAGACTAAAGTGTCTCCTGAAGAGTCGGCGGTACCTACACCGGCCGTGACAAATGAGTCCGCTCCCGACCCGGCCACATATGACACATCGTATGTGTATACCAATCCGATTGTCGTAAGCAATCCATTCTCGTTTACGGCTACGGGATTCAAGGCGATCGGTGAGAAACTTCTGATCATAGATGCAGGCGACAGTTTCGGAAACTTCGGGATTGACGGTGAGGACGGATACCTGAATATCTATGATGACACGAGCGTACTGAGTGAAGTCATCGGACATCTCAGGAAGGGAGCCGTGGTATACAGCATCGCGGATGAGGATAAGGAATGGAGATTCATTGAAGCTGTAGACGCTGAGGGAAAAATCATACGAGGTTTTTGCTGGTCAGAGTATTTGAAAGACGCGCCGGAGGGCGTGGAAGTAACAGAGGAGTCAGCGGCATCTGTCATCAAAGTATCGAAAGTGACGTACACAAAGTCTTTTAGATATTCACTTTTTACTACGCAGGCGGAACTGTTGAAGCACATTGAGTCTGCCGGTGATGTTGTGAGCAGGTCGGGAATGGTTAAGTACGCGGAGCAGTTTGTTGGAAATCCGTATGTCTGGGGAGGTGAATCTCTCACATCCGGCTGTGACTGCTCAGGGTTTACAATGCAGATTTACAGGGCGTTCGGAATCGACCTGCCGAGATATTCTTACGAACAGGCCGAAGTCGGTATGAAAATCCCTGTACATGACGCTCTGCCCGGTGATCTTGTATTTTATTCCAGAGACGGTCAGATATATCATGTCATGATGATTGCGGGGAAGGATGAGGATGGTCATCCGTTGGTCGTACACTCATCCTCATCGACAACCGGTATTATTGTTTCCAGACTAAATCTGGACAAAGTGTGTTGGGCTTGCAGGATAATAGAGGATCCTGTGTACGAAGAGGAGAATTTTAAAGTGTCGGAAGCGACTCGGGCAATGGATGAGATCGGAAAGGACTGGGATCAGAATGTTAATATAGAGTCCAGATTCCGAAACGAGTTTCCGGCAGCATAGGAATATCAAAGCGATCACAGTGTCATCAACGTCAACGAGAGTTGAAGATAAAAGATTTATATGAGGGGAATCATGTCAGTACTTTCGGAATTGTTGGAAGAATTGTTAGAGACTAAGAGCATTAACATTAATCAGCTTTCGAAGCTGTCCGGAATAAGTAGAGCAACGCTGCATCATTATGTTCATGGGAGACGACCGGTCCAAAAACAGGAACACATTGATGCAATCGCGAGTGCGCTTACATTGAGTCCATCCGAGATGGAGAAGGTAAAAAGTGCCTTTCTGATAGAGACCATAGGCGAACAGCTTTATAGTCAGAGACTTGCCATATATAGCTTCTTCCGTAATCTGAACAGTAATCGTATAAGAGAAAATACGGATCTGAATACTGTGGAGATTTCAGAAGCGCAGACGGATATAAAAAGAGAGAGTGCTGCATATGACCAGAAACCCGAAGTGGTCTCAGCGATATATAATGTACTGAGAGAATCCGTACAACAACATGATTCGGTCATGCTGTACGCTGATCCGACGTCTGCTTCTCTCAAGTCAATTCTTCTGTCGCCTGCCTGGAATTTCAGTACTGTCGATTTTAAACATATATTTCGGCTGGAGTCGGTAAATTATAAAAGAAATAATAATAATCTGGATATTATCGAGGCTGTCGTAAATCACGCGACTGCTATACAGAAATATCATCCGATGTTTTTTTATGAGGCATACAGTGACGCGGATTCAGTATTTCAGCTGACGGAATTTATCGCAAGCGAGCATGAGGTGATCCAGTTTTCAAGAGACTGCAATTACGCAATCAGACATACAGAAAAGAGTATAATTGACATGTTCAGAAATATCTTTAAGGGTATGCAGAACAAATGTCATAGCTTGGGCAGGGCTGTTTCCTATAAGATAGGTGTTCAGTACGATGTATACAGGATCTGCGATGAATTGTTCAATGAAAGCAGGGATATTGAATCGGGAAGAGAAGAAGAGTTACTTTTAGCGGTATCCGGCGGTGTCGCATTAAATAATTACTGGACTTCTGAAATGACAAAAACCTATATCAGCAGAGACATCGATGATGAAAACGCATCAGAATATTCTTACGACCGTCCCCATGTGTTCGGCGAAATGACAGGGAATATTAACGTTATTTCTGTAATGAGAAAAGACGCCCTGAAGTCTTTTTTGAAGAATGGAAAGATTGTCGGATTTCCGGATGAAATGCTTAACATGCCTGTTCGAAAAGAAGACAGAAAGCTTATTGCCAATAACATGATACAGCAGATTCAAAAAAGGGAAGCGACAATAGCCCTGATAGATTCGGACAAAATGCCTCTGCAGGAGAACTGGGGTGTCATAGCTTTAAAAGAGCGAACGCATCTTTACAATTATTCTCATATGAATATGTATTGTATTCCGGTAT
>CAMYVI010000262.1 GCA_947302185.1 uncultured Lachnospiraceae bacterium | reverse complement strand
ATGATATTCTCCGGAAGGGCTACGCAGCCGCCTGTGTACGGCTTAGTCGGTCCGAAACTGTGAAGAAAGATCGCTGAACCCCTGCCGGGAGTGCCGTCTTCGTTAAAGCTGATGTTGAGACAGTTCTGATACTGATACTCATAATCGACGATATGTTCACTGTTCTCCATATCAAGATCCGGATACTCTGAGAGGCTTACCATCTCATTATAATGCATGCCTTCCCGAACGTCGCCTGACCAGTACGTGTCATCCGTCACCTGTATGTAAGGAATTGCACAGCCCGGATCGGGTGCGATACCGAAAGCCTTGTTGAAATGATATACTCCGATCGGAGTCTGGCCGCATCCTTCTTTATGATCCGCGTCAAGGCACAGACCGTTCTTGCCGACGAATGCCGGGGTGGAGAGAATCTGTTTCCAGTTACCCTCTTCGTCTCTCTGATGCATGGAAACTGTTGCCGTCGTCTTATCCATGCCCATACCGGCAACGACGAAGAGCTGCTT
This sequence comes from uncultured Lachnospiraceae bacterium, assembly GCA_947302185.1. The sequence goes on along the minus strand of CAMYVI010000262.1, from coordinate 3,533 downwards.
TACGGATTCGTCCTTAGCGGATTCAAGATTGGTCACCCACTCCGGAGAATCGGTCTCGTGCTGTATCGATGCGTGAATCGATACTTCGACTGCATCTGCAAGACCCGTCTGCTCTGCGGATTCTTCGGAAACTGATTCATCCGCAGCCGCATCCAGGGGTGCAGACTCCTCAACCTGAGTCTCCACGGTCACACTGCTTGCAGTACTTATTTCAGAAGAAGCGTCTGCTGTCTCCGCCGATGTTGATGCGGAACTTCCCGAACAACCCATTAACAGAGCCGTTGAAGTAGCCATGATGGCCATAAGAGCAATAATTCGTTTCATCGTAATTCTCCTTTTCAATGAGATATGAAATTGTTCTATCTGTTTATACGTTTCCGCATCGCCACAGGTACTATCAAAAAAGAATTCTTTCAAAAGTTTTCAAAAGAGAGTCAGTTTTCAAAAGTCTTCTTCAAGATAATGAATAAACAGACCGCTCCTCAACTTCGGCTCGAACCATGTTGATTTGGGCGGCATTATAGCTCCCGCATCAGCAATGTCCATAAGATCATCAAGCGTAGTGGGATGCATAGCAAATGCGACGGCTGCTCCCTCATCTACAAGTCTCTTAAGCTCACTCAGACCTCGAATTCCGCCTATAAAGGAAATGCGGCTGTCACTTCGCGGATCTTCGATTCCCAGTATTGGTGCAAGAAGATTATTCTGTAGAATGGATACATCAAGCCTTGATACCGGATCAGCCGCGTCAAAGGTTCCTTCCTTTGCTGAGAGCAGGTACCATTTTCCTGAAAGGTACATGCCGAATTCATGTCCGTTACCCGGTCTGAATCTGTCTAAGTCCCTATTCTCAGATGTTTCTTCGCGGACTGTCACATGAAACTTTTCACTGACCTTCGCAAGAAAGTCGCAGTCAGTAAGTCCGTTTAAATCATGAACGACCCGGTTATAGTCAAAGATATGAAGCTCATTGCTCGGGAACAGAACTGCCAGAAAGAAATTGAACTCCTCTGTACCGTCATATCCCGGATGCTCCTGCCTCCTTTTCTGACCGACGCGCACGGCTGAAGCCGATCTGTGATGCCCGTCCGCGATATAAAAAGCAGGTATGCTTTCAAAGTCCTTTTCCATTTCCGCGATGACATCGGGATCATCTATCTTCCAGACCGTATGTGCAATTCCGTCCCCGGACAGAAAATCATATATCGGCGGATGGCTTAACATCCATTCGGATGTGATCCGCTGAATACCTGCGCTGTCGCGGTATGTAAGAAAAATCGGCCCGGTGTTTGCATTGCATGCGTCTACATGGCGGACTCGATCCTCCTCCTTGTCTGCACGTGTGAGTTCATGTTTTTTGATCACATTGTTCAGATAGTCATCTATCGAAGCACATCCGACAATACCTGCCTGTGATCTTCCGTCCATGGTCTGACGGTAGATATAGTAGACAGGTCTGTCCTCTTTGATGTTCACGCCGCTTTTCAGCATCTCATCAAGATTCTCAGCCGCTTTGGCATATACCCTGTCATCATAGATATCAATGCCCGGTTCAAGATCTACTTCGGCTCTGTCCACATGCAGAAATGAGTAAGGATCATCTCTGACCATTTCCCTGGCTTCGTCGCTGTTCATTACATCATAAGGCAGCGCGGCTACCTTGTGGGCAAATAAAGGATCGGGCCGCACTGCCCTGAATGGTCTGAAAACTGCCATAGGTTCCTCCTCGGCTGTTAAATCGCGGAATGTGCTGCCGCAAACTCCTTCATGTATTCGACGAGCGCAACAACGCCTTCCTTCGGCATAGCATTATAAATAGAAGCACGCATACCGCCGGTTATTCTATGCCCCTTGAGGTTGGAGAATCCGCGGGATGCCTGGCCCGCCACAAATTCCCTGTCGAGCTCATCGTCACCCGTGCGGAACGTGACATTCATGATGGAGCGATCCGCTTTGGACGCTGCCGCCTTATAGAAATCCTGTGAATCCAGATAGTCATATAGAATAGCGGCTTTCTCTTCGTTGCGTGCTTTCATGGCAGTAAGGCCGCCCTGCTCAAGAATATAATCAGTGACCAGCTTCACAAAATAGATCGGAAAACACGGCGGAGTATTGAGCATGGATTCTTTATCGGCCTGAATTTTATAATCCCAGATCTTCGGCGTAATATCCATCGCGTTGCCGATCAGATCCTCACGAACGATTACGATCGCAAGACCGGCAGGCGCAAGGTTCTTCTGAACTCCTGCATAAATCATTCCGAACCTGCTCACATCGACCGGCTCGGAGAGAATACTGGAAGACATATCCGCCACGAGCGGAATATCACCCGTATCCGGAATATACTGGAATTTTGTTCCGAAAATCGTATTATTCCAGCATACGTGTACATAATCGGCATCCGGGCTCAATTTTAACTCCTCCTGAGTCGGTATGCGTGTAAAGTTCTCATCTTTCGTGGAAGCAGCCTCTCTCGCATCGAGATATTTCTTCGCCTCTTTCAGCGCTCCGCCGGAGAAATTACCGGAAACGATGTAATCCGCGATTCTGTTCTTATTTCCGAGATTCATCGGAAGGGATGCGAATACGCCGCTTGCGCCGCCCTGAAGAAACAGCACTTTATAATTATCCGGAATATTCATAACTTTACGCAAATTTGCCTCTGCGGCCTTGATAATATCATCAAATACCTTGGAACGATGGCTCATCTCAAGGACCGACATGCCGGAGCCTTCACAGTTCAGAAGCTCTTTCTGAGCTTTGAGCAGTACTTCCTCCGGAAGAATAGACGGGCCGGCCGAAAAGTTATAAATTCTGCCTTCAATCATTTTTTAGCCTCCTTGCTTGACCTCATACAATTTTTCAAGGAGATATTATATGTCAAGTATAAATATTTGTCACTAACGAATTTGAACTGTTCATAAAAATGAACAGTTCAAAAGTCTCACATATTCCCGAAAGCGATACGTTTATTCACCGAATTCACGGTTTGCGGCAGCGAGCGCCGCGGCTATTACTTTATCCATATCATAATACTTATAGGTCCCGAGTCTGCCTCCGAAGATTACTTTATCCTCATTCTCTGCCAGCTGACGGTACTTCTCATAAAGCGTGTTATTCCTTTCGTCGTTGATGGGATAATAGGGCTCGACACCCGGTCGCCATTCACTCGGATACTCTTTGGAAATAATCGTCGTCGGCTGAGTCCCGAAGGCAAAATGCTTATGTTCGATGATTCTAGTATACGGTACTTTACTCTCTGTGTAATTAACTACAGCGTTGCCCTGATAGTTATCCGTATCATAGTGCTCATCCTCAAAGCGCACACTTCTGTACTCCAGATTCCCGAAACGGAAATCATAGAACTCATCAATCATACCGGTATAAACGGTCTTTTCGGCGATATCCGGATTAACAGCCTTAAAATCGCGGTAATCCGTGTTGAGGACCACCTCCGTATCACCGAGCAGCTTCTCGACCAGGACGTTATATCCTTCTTTCGGAATTCCCTGGTGCGGATCACGGAAATAATT
>CAMYVI010000261.1 GCA_947302185.1 uncultured Lachnospiraceae bacterium | reverse complement strand
TTATACCGAAAAATTGCGTCTTTTCAACATTATTTACGGAAGTCTGTTTCCGGCTGCTTTTCGAGCAGATCGCCGAACACTTCCTCGCTCTTCCCACCGCCGTAAATATCGGCGTGGTCAAAGAAATTAATGCCGTTATCCAGAGCTGTGCGGACAAATGTGTCGACTTCGGAAGGATTCATTCCGGCGATGCGCATTGTACCGATGCCGATGACGGAAACAGGATTCTCGCTTCCTCTGATATTAATATACTTCATACAAAAACCCCCTGTCTGAAAAGCAAATATCTGATTGATCTGCAGCGATAACGACATGCACCGCTGCACTGTCTGCATCTATACACAGTATATTGGGGAATTAAGCAAAATTCAACGTATTGCAGCCGAAAGATACTGAAACCTGACAGAGTATCCGGCTGCGACGATGGCTTAATAAGGTTTTATTCAACAGAATCTGCTCTACACTCAAGGCATCTCACCGGATTGGTACATTTTCAAAGAGTTCTCCCGAAACTTTGCGGATTTTTGTCGGGATAAATGATATACTAAGAGCACGGTTTTCCAACATTGTTCAGAATATCTATTTCATAACGGAGATTTACTGTGTTAAATAAAAAACGGATTATCGAGAAATTCTGTATCTGTCCGATACTGTTTATCCTTCTGATTTTTCTGAGTTCCTCAACCTGTTTCGCCATGAAATCCGTCGCGGGAGTGAATGCTTCCGGCGGAAAGAACCGCTCGCTCACCGTAGACCCCACCGGATCCATTGAGGGGTATTCGGCTGTCCTCTATAACAATACCAACGGGCTTCCCACTTCGGAAGCCAACGCCATAGCCGAGACGAGCGAAGGTTTTATCTGGATCGGCAGTTACGGCGGTCTGATTCGATATGACGGGAACTCCTTTGTCCGTCTTGACTCCACCACGGGCGTCGCCAGTGTTGTATTTCTGTATACCGACAGCAAAGATCGTCTCTGGATCGGAACAAATGACAGCGGCGTTTCCATGATGTATCGGGACGAGCTAATCAAATGGGGGAAAGCCGAGGGTCTCAAATCATCTTATGTCTATTCGATCGCAGAAGACCGAAAAGGGAACATGTATATCGCGACCAACGAAGGACTCATGGTCATAGACCCGTCCATGGAGCTCCGTTCTTTCGGAGATCCCCGGGTGGATGACGCCTGCATACGTTCTCTGCGGAAGAGCAACAACGGATACATCTACGGCATTGACGTAGACGGGAATATCTTCTCCATACTTGATGGGAAGATAGATACTTATCTCGATTCCGATACATCTCCCGTAAAAGGCGTCATGAGTATTCTCCCTGACACGGACAATCTCGGTTATGTATATCTCGGTACCGATACTTCCCATGTTTATTACGGAAACCTGAAGAACGGTTTCAGCGATATGGAGACATATGATATCTCCCCCATCACGTATGTGGAAAACTTTGAAAAAATAGACGGAAAGCTCTGGATCTGCGGCGGAAACGGTATCGGCACCGTTGAGAATGGTAATTTTCATAAATTAGATAATGTCCCCATGAATAATTCCATCGGACATGCAATGACAGACTACGAGGGAAATCTCTGGTTCACGTCCACCCGACAGGGCGTTATGAAAATTACTCCGAATCAGTTCTCGAACCTGTATGAACGATACGGCCTGCCTGAAAACGTTGCCAACAGCACATGTCTTTACAATGACATGCTTTTCATCGGAACGGATAACGGCCTGACTGTTCTGGATAACGACGGGACAGTATCTGAAATTCCCCTGACTAAGATCGAGACTGTTTCCGGCCTCCCGATCGAGGGGACAGATTTAATCGAGCTCCTTGAAGGATGCCGAATACGCTCTGTTATACGCGACTCGCAGAACCGCCTCTGGATATCTTCCTGGAGAAAATTAGGGCTCTTATGCTATGACGGCAATAAAGTTACAGTGTTCACCGAGGAAGACGGTCTCCTGTCCGACCGTATCAGAACAGTCTGCGAGAGGCAGGACGGTTCTCTTTTAGCGGTCAGTACGGGCGGCGTCAGTATCATTGAAGGAGACCGTATTACGAAAAGCTACGGGGAAAAAGACGGCATCGTAAATGCAGAGAGCCTGACTGCAGCCGAGGGGAAGGACGGAGATATTATCCTCGGCACGGACGGCGGCGGCCTGTATATCATCTCTGAAGACGGCGTACGCAATCTCAATATCGAAGACGGTCTCTCATCGGAAATCATTATGCGCATAAAAAGAGATCCCATCAGAGATCTTTACTGGATCGTTACAAGTAATTCTATCGCCTATATGACGGCTGATTATAAAATTACTACGATCACTAATTTCCCGTATTCGAATAACTTCGATATTTATGAGAACGGCGTCGGGGATCTCTGGGTCTTCAGCAGCAACGGAATTTATGTTACGCCTGCAAAAGAAATGCTGGACAACAAAAATCTGAACCCTGTTTACTACGGTATTTCCAACGGACTCCCATGCATTCCGACCGCGAATTCTTACAGCTATCTTGATGATAACGGAGATCTGTACATAGCCGGAAGCACCGGCGTCGGAAAAGTCAATATCGAAGACACTCATGGGAACGTCAACACGCTGAAGGTTGCGGTACCCTATATAGACGCTGACGGCGTTCGGATGTATCCGGATAATTCCGGAAAATTTACAATATCATCCCATGTACGCAGACTGACAATTTACAGCTTCGTCTATAATTATTCACTGAGCAATCCTCTGGTATCATATCAGCTCAGCGGCTTTGACAAGAAGAGCATCACAGTGAACCGCAGCGAACTGGTGCCGATCGATTATACGAATCTCCCCGGCGGAACTTACTATTTTACTGTCAAGCTCATGGACGCTATGGGAAGGGGAAACAGATCATTTGCCATAGAGATCACGAAGGAAAAGGCATTTTTCGAGTATCCGTGGTTCTATGCACTCGTAGGTCTCTTTGTGATTACCTGTGTCGTGGCAGGCGTGAGGATGTATGTTGCCAGAAGAATGCATATTCTTGAGCTGAAACATCAGGCTGAAGCCGAGCGGGAGCGTCTTGTTACTGAACTCAAGATGGCGACACAGATCCAGGAAAGCATGCTGCCCAATACCTTCCCCGCTTATCCTGATCGCCACGAATTCGATATATACGCATCGATGGAACCGGCCAGAGAAGTAGGCGGCGACTTCTATGATTTCTTTATGATCGATGAAGACCATCTCGGAATCGTAATAGCGGACGTCAGCGGAAAAGGCGTACCTGCATCTCTCTTTATGATGAGAGCGAAAACAATCGTCCAGAGCTATGCGATGCTCGGCATAACGGCGGGAGAGATCCTCAGCCGGACAAATGAGAGTCTCTGCAACAATAATATGATGGAAATGTTCGTGACCGCCTGGGTAGGCGTCCTCGAAATCAGCACGGGAATTATTACAGCTGCAAATGCAGGGCACGAATATCCGGTGATCTACAGAGCTGCGGATAATACGTTTACCATGCTGAAAGACAAGCATGGATTCGTCATGGGCGGTATGGAAGGGATGTTCTACAGGGAGTATAAAATAGAGCTTCACCCGGGTGACAAGCTCTTCCTCTACACAGACGGAGTTCCGGAAGCTACCGACAGTCACAATGAGCTCTTCGGAATGAACCGAATGCTGGAGGCGCTGAACGGCAAGAAGGGCGTTGTGCCCAAGGATGTCCTCGGCAATGTCCGGGAAGCTGTCACGGTGTTCGTCGGCTCCGCAGAACAGTTCGATGATCTGACGATGCTATGTCTGGAGTATCGCGGGGCGAACACCTCTGCAGAAAACTGAACCGTAATCTGACATAATTCATATCTCATTTACTTGCAAGGTCAGTCACATGATTCGGAACAACAGTATCTGACATACATAAAGCACGATTTCTTTGCAAGATCTTGCACAAGAGTCAGATCAGTGTCTTCAACAGAAAAAAACCACCACTTCCTGTAGCAGACGTATGCATAAAGCATCTATTGCAGAAAGTGGTGGTTATTCTTT
>CAMYVI010000260.1 GCA_947302185.1 uncultured Lachnospiraceae bacterium | reverse complement strand
GACTAAGCAGGAGCGGTGTGGAGACGTCAGCAAATGCAATATGACCCCAACCGAATAGAAATGTCACTGCAATGGCGCTCAGGACAAATACGTATTTGAAGTTCCTGAACTGGTAAACAATTGCGTCATTGATGACTGCCCTGAAAGCAACCTCTTCGAAAAGACCTACGAATATCATCTCGAAGAATAAAAGCGGAAGACGGATATACCAGTCTGCCTGCAGAGTATTATTTGCGAAAGCAGAAAACAGGGAGAGCACGCCGAGGACCACTGCAATAATGATGTACGGCATCATAACTTTGATCGTGTAACCTACATCATGTCCGCAGTTTTCGAGCGTCTTCTCACCGGAGATCAGATACAGGAAAAATGCCATTGTCGCGGAGAGCAGCATCCTGAGGAGACCGCCGGCCAGAAGACCATCGGTGGGAATGTAATGAATAGAAATTATCGCAACTGCAATAGCCAGAATGCCGCAAAGAAGCGGCTGCTTTTTGAGAAAGTTAAGAAAATGCTTCATTTTATGTTCCTCCAAAATCCATAGATTTGTAAATTTCGTTTTGAGTGGGCTTCATGTATGCCCGTTTGTGTATTTATACGAAATACTATAGGGCGGGAACATAGGGACGGTTCATATTGCGTGGTATTTTTCTGGCAAAAGAACCGTCCCTTGAATCTGTGCATAATCATGTATAGCAGTTTGTTTGACGGAAAAGAGATACCAAAAAACGAATCAAAAGCAGGAGGAGACTATGTCAAATTCGATGCAATGCGACGATTATCTGATTCTGTAGAGGAAGGTCACGATCTGACCGCGGGTGCAGTCATCATTGATGCCGAACTTACCCTTGTTCGGTCCGTTTGTATAGCCATTAGTTATTCCGTTCTGAGAACCCCAGAGTATAGCCTGATAGTAAGTGTGGTTCATCGGAACATCACTGAACGGAGACCTTGACACAGGCTTGGGTTTGGGTTTGCCCTTGTATCTCCATATGAAAGTCATGATTTGACCGCGCGTGCAGGTCTCGTTGATACCGAATTTACCTTTTCTCGATCCGCTCGTGTAGCCGGTCGTAATTCCTTTCTGCTGTGCCCAGAGAACTGCTCTGTAGAAGACGTGATTCGTCGGGACATCCAAGAATGGAGACTTGGAAACCGTTTTAGGCTTCGGACATCCCGCCATTCTCCAGAGGAACATAACGGCATGACCTCTGGTGCAGGGCAGGTCTATACCGAAGGATCCGTCACTGTAGCCCTTCGTTATGCCTTTCTGCGCTGCCCAGTAGATAGCGTTATAATATGGATGGGTCGGATCCAGAACATCAGTGAAGAGTTTCCCGTATTTCCTATAATCGGTTGCCAGTTGTTTTGGCCGGAAAAGCATGATACTCTGCGATGTCACCGGCAGTTTGGAATAAGACTTGCCGGCCCGGTCATACATGGTAAAGGGTAGCTCGCGGGCAATTGGATTCTTTTTCGGTGTTTTGAGAATACGTAGATTCGTACAACCAGAGAATGGGAGCAATGTGGAATCAAAGTCAAAAAGCTCCGGCACTTTCGACAGGTCGAATCCGCTCATATCAAGTATGGTAAGGCTATTGCATTCTGAAAACATATACTGCATACTCTTCAGATTAGGCGTCTTAAAATTGCTCAAATCCAAAGACGTCAGACTGTAACAATTCATAAACATAAAGTACATAACTGTGACATTGCTGGTATCAAAATGGGACAGATCCAAAGATTCCAGAGAGTATAAACCTGCGAACATTTTATACATTCCAGTTACATTTGACGTATCGAAGCTGCTTATGTTCAGGTCAGTCAGGCTATGGCATCCTTTAAATAATTCACCCATATCGTCCACACCCGTGGTGTCCAAACAGGAAAGATCTAAAGACTCTAAGCTGTAACAGCGATTGAACATGCCCCGCACCTTCGTTACTTTTGATTTGCCAAAATGACTCAGATCCAGCGTTTTAAGATTTTCACAACCGTAAAACAGGCTGCCTGAATCTTCCGGAAAGTATACTGTTCCGAATGCGGTATTGATCGTCTTGATACTTTTTTTATCAAGATTGGTGTAATAGAGAAAACCCGGCCACAGAGTTCCATTTTCAGAATAGAAACTTAAGGTTCCGGTTGAGGCATTGAAAGATGCGGTTACTCTATTGCCCACGAGCATTGAGCCTTTTGACAATGTCTGCGATCGCGTAAGATATACGCTTTGGGACGATTTTGGCAGCTCAGTGCATGTGATGCCGGGGTATCTGAACAGCGTGACCGGTAATTTGACGGACACTGAGTTATTGTTCGGAGTCCTCAGGAACCTTAATTTTTTGCAGCCATCGAGCATCCCGCTTGCTTTTGTCACGTTCGAGAAATCGCAGAATAAGTCTATTTCTGTCAGAGAGCTGCAGCCCAGGAATATATAGGACATATCGGTCACATTGCTTGTATCTAACGCCGAGAAATTAATTGATGTCAGATTGGGTAAGTCAGCAAACAGACGGCTGCAATTTTTAGGCGGGTAAAACGTATAGGAGCCATACATGGTATTAAAATCGATGGATTTAATAGCCGCTCTTTCAATACCCGATTTATACAACCAGTCACTTGGAAGTGTTGAGTTGCGATTGTTGTTCGAAAAGAAAACCAAAGCTCCGGTAGAAGGATTAAAATCTGCGGCTAAATTATCGAATATCGTCACCTGTTTTCCGACCAACTCCTCTGATTCGGGGAGTGTGTCAGTTTCCGGTGTGCTATCCTGTGCTTCCGCTTCCGTTGCGGGTTCTTCAGCATATTCGTCTGTGTCCGGAGAATCAGCAGTTTCAGGGATCGTTTCTTCTATGACCGGGGCTGCTTCTTCGCCTGTTTCATCGACTATTCCATCAACTGTTCCATCAACAGTCTCATCGACTGCTTCATCAATGATTTCTTCGGTCATGATTTCTGATTCATCCAGAATGGCTTCGCCCTGCGCAGTGTCAGGCTCCGGCGCTGTGATTTCCGTAGAGGCGTCATCCGTGTCTATCGGTGATGCATAGAGTGTGGATGGGCACATCGTGAAAATTATGAAGATTGACAAGATGATTGACAGATGTCTTTTCAGTGCATTCATTTTTGTTGTCTCCTTCCTTCATTGGTGATAAAGCGATTTAGAAGTTGCTTTGCAAATGTTCTATGACCCTCCTCGGAAAAATGCAGCCCGTCAAACATGCATGCGATGTTCCACCTGGTCGCATCCGCGAATTCGAGGTCAAACTCAGACGCGACCGCCGCAAGTTTCTCCGGAAGCTCTTTCATAACGCGCGCGGCGGACTCCGCTGACTGCGACATCGGAATCCCGGCCATCTCGTAGAAGAGGACCTGATCCGATGGAGCGGGAGGACAGATGAGCAGAATCCTTTTTTGAGATATGTGTCCTGAGTCTGCTGAGGTCGTTGCTGCCGTATCCCCGGAAGCCATTGTCCCGGATGTCTTCCAACGGATGAGCTCCGGAACATTCAAGAACACATTCCGCATCTTGTACGCAATTTTTTCCGCCGTCGCTTCCCGCGTCATAAAGAGGTCGTTGCTGCCCAGCATGATGATGAGCATATCGGCGTCATAGTGGCGCTCAAGGATTTTTCTGAGGGAGCGGTATTCGTAGGAGGCGGATGGGATGCATCTTCCGTTCATGCCTTCATTTGCAATCTCAATATCAGGCTCGCTGTCCAAAATGCCTGTCCAGCGCTCATTTTTAGCCAGCCGGCCCGGAGTTCCGAGCCGCGGGTCGAACCCATATGTGTTGGAATCCCCGTAACATACTATTTTCATGTCTTTCTTCTTTCTCGTAAGGCGTGAATCTTTTGTTAAAATCCGGCGCAAATCCTTATGAAACTGCGCCGGCGAGACTTGAATTGTGATTATCTGATTCTGTAGAGGAAGGTCACGATCTGGCCGCGGGTGCAGTCATCATTGATGCCGAATTTGCCCTTGTTCGGTCCGTTTGTATAGCCATTGGTTATTCCGTTCTGAGAACCCCAGAGTATAGCCTGATAGTAAGTGTGGT
>CAMYVI010000259.1 GCA_947302185.1 uncultured Lachnospiraceae bacterium | reverse complement strand
AGAATGCGATCTTCACATTCATTCTTATGATCATGATGATTCCGACACAGGTCACCGCTCTCGGATTCGTTCAGTTGATGAACAAGATGGGACTCGATAACAGCTTTATTCCGCTGATCGTTCCGACGATTGCCTCCCCGGTAACTTTCTTCTATATGAAGCAGTACATGGAGTCAAACCTTCCGATGTCTCTTCTCGAGGCTGCGAGAATTGACGGTGCAGGCGAATTCTATATCTTCAACGGAATCGTTCTTCCGCTGATGGTTCCGGCGATTGCGGTTCAGGCAATCTTCTCATTCGTATCGAGCTGGAATAATTACTTCACTCCGTCCCTGATTCTTCACAAGGACAAGCTGAAGACTCTGCCGATCCTGATTGCACAGCTTCGTGCAGCGGACTGGCTGAAGTTTGATATGGGCCAGGTATATGCGGCGATCGCATTTTCAATCTTCCCGGTCATCATTGTATATCTCTTCCTGTCCAAGTACATTGTCGGCGGCGTTTCCGCAGGTGCTGTAAAGGGCTGATTGGGTAGATATGATGTATTGACTGAAACTTCCCGCGCGCAGTTCATTATCAGTCCATTATTTAAAATGTATTGCGGCTATGAAGCGGGAAGTTTGAGTAGCCGAGATCCTGTCGGGCTTATAGTGGTTGAAGTCCGGCATATCAGGAGTCGTTGAGGCGAAATACAATTTCTGTAAAGTTGCTGGTATTTTGTGGGAGCTGTAGGGGGGGCTTAACTTAAGGCTTATATATCCTGAAAAATACAAGCAGAGGCGTCCGGCGCTTTCCTTCGGGGAGGAGCCGGACGTACTTTTTTGCGTCCATTGTGTGAGGACAGATAGAAAAAGCGCCGGTGCTCTGTGCTCTTGCTTGAATTTTCTGTACAATTATGCTACGATTTTTATAATGTACAGTGATAATTTTGCATAATTGCACAATAGTCAATACACATTTCAGGAGGTTCACATGTTAACAGATTTTGTCAAGTCCATCCCGCCGGAAAAAGAGACATTGAAAGCGGAACTTGCGGTGGAAAGGGAGAAACTGGCCAACGCGTCCATGAAGATCAAGCAGGCTAAGCTTCCGGTCATGGTCATTTTTGAGGGCTGGGGTTCTGCAGGAAAGGGAAGTGTCATCGCGAGCGTTATCAAGAATATCGACCCGCGTTTCTTTGAAGTCGCGACGACCAATGCCGAGCCGACGGAGGAAGAGAAGAGGAAGCCGTTCCTTTACCGCTATTTTATTGAGATACCGGAGGCAGGAAAGTTCAAGTTCTTTGATACATGCTGGATGCAGGAAGTTACCGACGGCGTTATCGACGGAACGCTTTCTGACGAGGATTATGCGCGGCGCATCAACAGCATCAATACGACCGAGCGTCAGCTGACCGACAACGGATATCTTGTCATGAAGTTTTTCTTCAATATCAGCAAGAAGGAGCAGGCAAGGAGACTCGGAGCGCTTCTCGGGAGCAAGAACACGAGCTGGCGTGTAGATGAGGATGATTTATGGGAGAATAAGCATTATAAAGAATGCCAGAAAGTATATGATAAGTATCTGAACGACACCAATCGTTCCATTTCCCCATGGTATATTATTGATGCGAAGGACAAGAAATGGGCGGAACTTCAGGTGCTCCGTTTCCTTAATCTGGGAATCGATACAGCCCTGAAGAATCATTCTCTCGCTGTTCCGATTCTGCAGAACACATTCCCGCTGAAGCAGATGCCTCTTCTCAAGGATGTCGCTCTCGACAAGACCATTTCTGATGAGGAGTATAAGCTTCAGCTGAAGCTTCTGCAGGCGAAGCTCCATGAACTGCACTATAAACTTTACCGCAAGAAGATTCCTGTCATTATCGCATATGAAGGATGGGATGCAGCCGGTAAAGGAGGCAATATTAAGAGAATTGCCGGTGCGCTGGATCCTCGCGGATATGTCGTTCACCCGATTGCAAGCCCGGAGCCGCACGAGAAAGCCCGCCATTATCTGTGGCGTTTCTGGAATCGTCTTCCGAAGACAGGCCATATCGCCATTTTCGACAGAACATGGTACGGACGTGTCATGGTGGAGCGGCTTGAGGGATTCTGCAGCGAGAACGACTGGCAGAGAGCTTACAATGAGATGAATGAGTTCGAGAAGGAGCTCTCCGACTGGGGTGCAGTCGTTATCAAGTTCTGGGTACATATCGACAATCAAACTCAGCTTGAGCGCTTTACTGACAGACAGAATACACCGGAGAAACAGTGGAAGATAACGGATGAGGACTGGAGAAACCGTGAGAAGTGGGACCAGTATGAGGATGCGATCAACGAAATGATCCAGAAGACGAGTACGACCTACGCCCCGTGGTACATTCTGGAATCTGTCGACAAGAAATATGCCCGTATCAAAGCTCTCAAGATCGTGATCGATGCGATTGAGAAGGCTTGCAAGGATAAATAATCGCGGAGCGGTGAGAACGCCGAGGCGTTCTTGATACACGAGAGGGGTCTTATAAGGGCTCCTCTCTTTTTCTTACAAGGTGATTTTATTTTAAGCACGGGGCCACTGCGAGGATGTATACATTTGAAAGTTATAAGAAGTGAAAGCCGGCATAAAGCCTGAAGCGGAGGAGTGGAATGATTCTTATTAAGAACGGATACGTGATCGATCCGAGAAGCGGGACAGAGGGAAAGAAAGATATTCTGATTAAAGGGTCGGAGATTCTGAAGATAGCTGAGTGTATAGCAGAGTGCGGGGAAGATTTATGCAGCGGAAAGTCCGGTGCAGGATTTTCTGAAGAGAAATGTGAAACAGAACGGATTGTTATCGATGCATCTGGATATATTGTCGCCCCCGGACTCGTCGATATTCATGTTCACTTTCGTGACCCCGGATTCACTCAGAAAGAGGACATCCTGACAGGAGCAGCCGCGGCAGCCAAAGGAGGCTTCACCACGGTCGTCATGATGGCCAATACAAAACCGGCGATTGATAATATTGAAACTTTGACATATTGTCTTGAGAAGGGGAAGTCCACCGGGATACATGTGGAAGCATGTGCAAATGTTACCTGCGGTATGAAGGGCAAAGAACTTACAGATATGAAAGCTCTCGCAAAAGCAGGCGCCATTGGGTTTACGGATGACGGCATACCGCTTCGGGATCCGGAAATTGTCAGAGCTGCGATGGAGTGGGCTGCAGAACTTGACATGCCTATCAGCTTCCACGAGGAAGATCCTGCATATATTGACAAGAACGGAATCAATCACGGAAAAGCCAGCGAGTTCTACGGTAACGGAGGATCTGACCGTATGGCGGAAATTTCTATGGTGGAACGGGATCTGAAGCTTGCTCTTCAGACCGGTGCAAAGATTGACATCCAGCATATCAGCTCCCGCGAAGCAGTTGAACTTGTACGGCAGGCCAAAAAACTCGGCAGCAATATTCACGCCGAGGCGACCCCTCATCACTTTACGCTGACGGAGGAAGCTTGTATAGAATATGGGGCATTTGCGAAGATGAATCCGCCGCTTCGAGAGGAAGCTGACCGTATGGCTATCGTAGAGGGACTTGCAGACGGAACAATCGATATGATCGCTACGGATCATGCTCCCCATACGACGGCTGAGAAGAAAGATGTTCCTATCACTTCCGCACCGAGCGGTATCATCGGTCTTGAAACATCTCTGGCTCTGGGAATCACCGAACTGGTCGACAAGGGATACCTGTCGATGAGAGATCTTTTGACTCGTATGTCAGCTGCTCCGGCAGAGCTTTACAAGCTTGATGCCGGCTATATCGCGGAGGGAGGGCCGGCGGATTTGCTCATATTCGATCCTAAGGCCAAAGTTATAGCAGGGAATTATGTTTCGAAGGCGGAGAATTCGCCGTTCACCGGCCGGGAGCTGACGGGAAGGGTGGAGTATACTATCTGCGGGGGTGAGATTGCGTATAAGAGGAAGTGACTTTGAGGCGGGTGAGCTGAAATTCAAGGAAGAGTTTCGGTTGAGGTTCAACCGAAATCAAGAAAAAGTCGAAATCCTATGCCCGGTGAGCCGAAATTCG
>CAMYVI010000258.1 GCA_947302185.1 uncultured Lachnospiraceae bacterium | reverse complement strand
AGGTGCTTCGCACCATGCGCGGCGCGGCAAGAACGCCGAGGCGTTCTTGATTTCAATTCTGCTCCCTGAATGTCAGGCTGTCATCCGTCATACTGTCGATGATCGCGAGGGATCGTACATCCACTCCGTGTTCGCGGAGTTCCTTGCCGCCGCTCTGGAAGCCTTTCTCGATAACAATTCCGACTCCTTCAAGAGTAGCGCCTGCGTTTTCTATGAGGTCGATGAGACCCCGGGCGGCGCAGCCGTTTGCAAGAAAATCATCAATTACCAGAACATGGTCATCGGGTGAGAGGAATTTCTTCGAAAGGATGACGTCGTAGGTAGTCTGATGAGTATAAGATTTAACTTTGGTGGTATAGAGGCTGCCGTCAAGGTTTATGCTCTGTGTCTTCTTTGCAAATACGATCGGTACGTTAAAGTACTGGGCAGTGATAGCCGCGATTGCAATACCCGAAGCCTCAATCGTCATGATCTTTGTGACATACTTGTCTGCGAAAACCCTCTTGAATTCTTTCCCTATTTCATTCATGAACTGAATGTCGATCTGATGATTAAGAAAGTTGTCAACTTTTAATATGTTACCGGGTCTGACCTGCCCGTCTCTGAGAATTCTCTCCTCAAGTGCTTTCATACACACCTCCGTTTACTGTCGCAAGTGAAAACGCTGACACAATCAGTCTGTTGCTGTCAGCGGTACCGGTCTGTCATTTGCAGCGGTTTCAGTACATTCTACAACGCGGTGCCGTAAATTACAATACGAAAGAAATGTGAAGAACGGCCGGCTTTGCATTTCGTGTTGTGCTCACACCATGAATTAAGGTATATTATCTACTGGAACTGATTACAGGAATGCAGAACGGGATCGGGTAGTGCGTAAGCCGGAGCAAACCGTAGTCAGTTTTTGACGTCTTGATCATAACAATAAGGATAGTAAAGGTTCAAATTGACACAGATGAAGAGAGACAAGGTCACAGAAGATCGGGAAGTAAACAGAATAACGGATGGCTACGTGGCCGGGAGAACCGAAAATCCTGAAAAGAAGGAAGCTGATATGCGCCCTGTGATAAGAATATCAGTGAGGTCTCTTGTCGAATTCATTTTGAGGAGCGGAGATATCGATAACCGAAAGGGCGGCGGTTTTGATGTCGAGGCTATGCTTGCCGGCAGCCGGGTGCATCGAAAGATTCAGAAAGGTAAATCCGGAGATTATCAGGCTGAACTTTCGCTGTTTGATGAGGTCGATTGCGGAACCTATCTGTTGAAAATCGAGGGAAGGGCCGACGGCGTCTTTACAGATGACGGAGAAACACAGCGGAAAAATCGGAAGTCCCGGGCGATATCCGGAAAAAAGTCCGGAGGCAGGAGAAAGAAGGAAGCTTTGTTGACCGGGATTGAACAGCTTGCAGCGGATGCTGAAGATAAGGCTGAGCCGGAGGATCAACTGCCGCTTGTTACGGTGGATGAGATAAAAGGTTTATATATAGATCCCGATGACCTTGAAGAGCCGATAGATGTTCATCTGGCTCAGGCAAAGTGCTATGGCGCGATCCTCCTTCGAAATTATCTGCAGGACGGGTGGAATGACGCCCCGTGCAGAACGGACCGGATCGGCGTCCGCATGACCTATGTCAATCTTGAAGACGACAAGCGGATGCGGTATTTCACAAGTATGTATTCCCGTGAGGAGATCCTTTCCTGGTATGATGATGTCTGCTTTGCTTACCGAAAGTGGACGGATTGGATGGTAGGATGGCAGGATAAGAGAAATGCTTCGATGGTTCCGCTCAGCTTTCCGTTCGAATACAGGAAAGGACAGAAGAGTCTTGTATCTTCCGTGTATCATACCATTCGTGAGGAAAAGGAACTCTTTCTCATGGCGCCGACCGGGGTAGGGAAGACCATGTCTGTAGTCTATCCCTCCGTGCGCGCGGTCGGTCAGGGAATAGCGGAAAAGATTTTCTATCTTACAGCTAAGAATCAGACAATGGCTGTCGGCGAGGAAGCTTTTCGCATCCTGATGGACCACGGTCTGCGAATCAAGAGTGTCAGGCTCACATCAAAGGAGAAAATCTGTCCTTTGAATGAGCCTTCCTGCAATCCGGATGACTGTCCCTATGCCAAAGGACATTTTGACAGGATAAACGATGCCGTATTTGAACTGCTTGAAAGCGGGGATTTTTTCGACCGGGACCGCATCCGCGAGCAGGCGGAGAGACGGAAGGTCTGTCCGTTTGAACTCGGTCTCGACACTTCTTCATGGTGTGATGCGGTTTTGTGTGATTACAATTATGCATTCGACCCGAACGCTCATCTGCGCCGATTTTTCGGGGAAGGGGCGAAAGGAAGATATATTTTTCTTGTGGATGAGGCTCACAACCTGGTCGACCGGGCAAGGGAGATGTACAGTGCGGAGCTTATAAAGGAGGATGTGCTGGCTGCGAAAAATGCTGTCAAGGCGAAGGCCCCGAGAGTTGCAAGGCAGCTGGAGAAGCTGAATAAGAAACTGCTCGCCATGAGAAAGTCGCTCGAGATACTGGAAGAAGAGCAGCCCGGAAAACTCAATGCATATGAGGAGTATGAGAGTCTTGAGGAGGCATTTGTCAATGAAATGCTCCGAAGTTACGGCGAATTGCAGCTGTATTTCAAGGAGGACAATGCTTCGGTCGGGGCGGAAGACAGGGAAGACCTGCTTGAATTCTACTTCAGCCTGAAAGACTTCGTCTCCGCATATGAAGCCATGGATGACGACTATGTGATATACACATTCCGCGATGAGGATAAGCATTTTCATTTGAAGCTCTTCTGCGTGAACCCGGCCGGACGGCTGCAGGAGATGGTGGATAAGGGGATTTCCGCCGTTTTCTTTTCAGCGACACTGCTTCCGGTGAACTACTATAAAACTCTTCTGAGCCGGAGAGAGGACAATTATGCCATCTACGCGGAGACGCCATTTAGAGACGATCATAAAATTGTACTTGTCGGCAATGATGTCAGTACAAGATACAGGAGCCGGAACCGTAAGATGTATCAGAGAATAGCCCGCTACATCCATGAGACAGTGACGGCCAGACGGGGAAATTACATGGCCTTCTTTCCGTCCTACAAATTCATGAAAGACGTTCTCGATGTATACCGGGAAGAATTTGATGAGGAAGATGTGAATTATGTAGCCCAGAGCAGGTACATGAGCGAGATGGACCGTGAGATTTTCCTTGAGAACTTCTATGAGGATCCGTCCATGTCGATGGTCGGGTTCTGTGTGATGGGAGGCGTATTTGCGGAAGGAATAGATCTTGCCGGGTCGCGGCTCATCGGAGCTATCGTAGTCGGGTGCGGGCTGCCCCAGGTGTCCGCCGAGACGGAAATCCTTCGCAGATATTATGATGAAAGAGGTAAAACCGCCGAATCGGAACCGGAGTCCGGGGGTGCTGCCGTGCAGGAAGAGGAGAATTCTATCATGCTCTGCAGCAGAGACAGCGTGCGTGCGGAAAAAAACGGTTTCGCTTATGCTTACCTTATTCCGGGCATGAATAAAGTGCTTCAGTCTGCAGGGCGGGTGATCCGGACTGCGACAGACAGAGGAGTGATAGTACTTCTCGATGACCGATTCCTTACGGAGGACTGCCTTAAGATGTTTCCGCGTGAGTGGAGCTCGTATGTGTCGTGCCGGGCCGAGCAGGTGAGAGAGGTCCTGGACGGCTTCTGGGGAGAAGAACAAACCACATTCTGAGAAAGAAGAATACAGGAGATATTATGAATATAACCGTTTATCTGGGTGCATATCCCGGAAAAGATGATAAATACAAAAAGGGAGTGCGGGAACTCGGATGCTGGATCGCCGCCGCAGGCCATCGTCTGATTTACGGGGGGAGTGCCGTCGGACTGATGGGCGTCCTGGCAGACGCTGTCCTTCAGGGCGGCGGAGAAGTCATAGGCGTGGAGCCTGACTTTTTCGTGCGCGATGCTCTTCAACACGACGGCATCACACAGCTGATCGTGACGGAGACCATGCAGGAGCGAAAAAAGATCTTATCATCAATGCCCAGAGAAAAACCGCCGGGA
>CAMYVI010000257.1 GCA_947302185.1 uncultured Lachnospiraceae bacterium | reverse complement strand
ATGTCGTTGTCTTGGTCGCCCAGCCCTTCTTGATATAAGTCGGCGCAACGGTCGTGGACTGATAGACCACGTAGGCCTGATCGTCCTTCGTATACATTGTATTATAAAGAGTCCATGCTGCAAAGCCCGAACAATCAAGACCCGCGAAATATTTGAATCGATACTTTGTATAATCGTAGCTTGATGTCGCGTAATTATTGTAGAAAGTCTGCCATGTCTTCTGGTAGCCTATCTTACTCGAATCATTCGTGGCTGCGGTATCACCGCCCCAGCCGCCGCCCCAGATGTAGAGCGTGCGTCCCGCCGGGACAAATGCGTTGTGCAGGTAGGTCGTCAGCGTCTTCTTGCCGTTGATCGTTGTCTTGAAATCTGAATTTCCCGAAGAGACCCTGCTGCCCCGGGCACCGTTCGCGTCGACATAATAGCCGTCGACAACTGTTGATTTCACGAGATATCCGTTGCCGTCAAAATAATAATATTTGCCGCTGACCAGCACCCATTTATTCCTGGACGCCGAGCCGTTCACATAATAGGAACTTTTTCCGGCTGTCGTTGTTCTCCAGCCATCGGCAGGAGATGTCGGTACAAGAATGAACTTCTGTCTCTTCGTATTATTCTTAGTCTCCACACAGACATTGGAGTAATTCGTGAAGCTTCCGTTCTGCACAGAGAGGACTGTGCCGCCGGAGGAAACAATATAATAACTTCCGTCCGGGTCGCCTGTCGGAACAAACTTCCACTTCTGTGTTGACCTGGAGCTCTTGCCGTACTGGACCACATTGGTCCCGCTGGCGGTCTTAGCCCCGTAGGTGTCAAGGACCTTGCCCGACTTGATATTGGCAAGATAATATGTTCCGTCAGAGTTGGCGATCAGATTGAACTTCTGGCAGTTCTCGTTGACAAGCACCGAATAGATGACTCCGTTGCCGTTGTTATCCATAGTGCCGGTCTTGATATGCACTGCGTATGAGTAAGCGCCTGCAGTTCTGAGCGAGAATGTCCTGGATGTCGGAGCCGCCGGAGACGCTGCCTTAAAATTCCACTTCTGGGCATTGGATGAGCCCGGGTTGACAGCCTCAAGATTTGTTCCGCTCACCGCTCTCGCGCCGCTCACCGCAATATTTTTGCCGTTACCGCGGTTGCAGATCGTATAATGTCCGCCGGAATGCTTGATGACCCACTTCTGCTCACTGACATTCGACGGTGAAGACTGGACGATCTGTGATCCGGACAGCGCGACATTCTTTCTGGAATTCTCATTCGTGATCGTATAGACAAAGTTGGCTTTGTCCACACATGTGACGACGAATCTCTGCGCATTCTTTGTCGCTGCGGACGCGATCTCGACATGTGCGTCCTTATAGACCGAAGAGTCCTCGATCTGCATATTAAGACTGCTGCTGAGCACTGAATTTATGGCATAGACACCGTTATCAAGGCGATAAGCCGCCGCTTCCAAGCTCTTGCTGATGTTCCAGTACTGCGCCTCTCTGCCTGTGAAACTTACATTCTGAACGTTTACGCCCACAGTAAGTGTGCCGTTCTGTGTTGCCAGCACGATATGCGAGGCCTTGCTGTTGGAGATCACATACCTGCCTGTGGTCTTATCCTTTTTGATATACCACTTCTGTGACGATGAGCCTGAATACTCATACTGGTAGATGTTCGTACCGTTGGCAATCGTTGTGCTGGCGGCTGTGAGAGCCTTGCCGGAATGCGGGTTTACAATAGAATAAAGTCCGCTTCCGAGAGATTTCACATAAAAGATCTGACCTTTTCCGCCTGAGTGGGACCCGAGACGGATATTCGTCTTATTGGCTGTGCCTGCGCCGGCGACTTCGACGACATTTGCCGGAGCGGCATTTAATGCAAATGTATAATAGCCCGTACCGATCTTCGAATCAACGAGCCTTGACTCGGCTAGGACCATTCCGGTGACCGGAACAAGTCTCCACTGCTGCCTGTGATAGGACGCAACAGATTTGTCGACCTGGATATTTGTCCCGGCACTCAGCACTCCTCCGGCGACCTCCATCACCTTACCCGCTGAGCTGCCGATCCGCAGCTGATAATAGCCTGACTTGGATCCCTTCACTGCATACCAGCGCTGATACTCCGATGTGGACGCTTTGGCCTGCTGAACGTTCGTGCCGGAGACAGCTGCCCGAAGTCCGGAATTATAGTTCTGGAAATAGTAACCGCCATGGCCGTCCGACTTGACATAGAAAGCCTGGGAATAATATCCTTTTTTCGCGCAGAGGGTGATATTGCCGCCCGCCTGTGTCGAACCGCCTGAGACGCCGAGAACATATGCAGAATTCAGGGCTGATTCAATATAGTACAGACCCTCTGAGAGAGATGCACCGATCAGTTCCTCTTCCGCGACTGTGCTCTCAGTGTTCTCCGCGCCTGCCGTCTCATCCTCAGACTCTGTATTTTCAATTTCAGATGAAAGACTGCTCTCCGTGTCATCCGGGAAGCTCTCCCCTTCCGCGGAGTCGTCGGAGACGCTCTCATTTACATCCTCCGGAAGAACGAGCGCTGCATCGTCTGTGACTTCCTCCCCCTCATACTCATAAAAGTCATCAGCAATACTCTCAGCGACGTCAACTCCATCGAACGCATCCGTTTCTTCATATACCACAGCATCGGAATCATCCGCACTGCCGATATATTCTTCTTCACTCTCGCTGCCAAAAGCCCCTGCTTCCGCAGCGCTGACCGGCGATATGACCGTCACCGCCATCAGCACCATGGCCAGAAGCAAGCCCAGCAATCTGCTTAGTCTGTTCTTTCCCATCGTCGCTCCCTTCCATAAGTATACCTTATTAATTAATATGTATAATCGAATTTTTACCTATGAGTACTCACATTATACAACACGAAAAGATGGTTATCAAGCAACGTGGTTAAGATTACTACACAGTCCCTTAACAAAATTCTTTTTATTTTTTAACACATTTTAATAATTATTAACAAATTGTTTCGAAATGCGTTCGAATGCCAAAGGAGCGGTTTGATGCAGGCATTACGGCTCTGCCGGATTTGTACCGCAAAAAAACGGCGCGGACAGATGTCCGCGCCTGGCCTTTCATAAATTTTGTTACTTACTTGCGGCTGCCCCTGCTGCTTCCGAGAAGTCTCAGGATGTACAGGAACAGGTTGACAAAGTCGAGATACAGCTGCAGTGCCGAGAAGATTGAAGCCTTCTCGAGGATCACGGAATCTCCCATCTGGCTGTAATACTCATAGTTCTGCCTGATCTTGGCAGTATCATACGCAGTGTAGCCGAGAAAGATCGCGATGCCCAGATAGCAGATCATTACATTGAAAGCGCCGAGATTCAGGAACATTCCCAGAACGCCCACGATGATCAGCATGATGAGACCTCCGAAGAGCAGCGGACGGATCGAATCAAGCTCCATCTTGAAGATCAGGCTTGCCGCAGCCATGCCTCCGAAGAGTATGCCGGTCGCCGCGAACGCGTAGATCAGAATCGTGAGATCAAAGATCAGGAAATACATCGAGAATGTAAGACCGGTCAGCGCGGCATAGACCAGGAACAGCGCTCTCGCCGTACCCACGCTCATTTTATGAATACGCGCGCTCAGGAAAACGACAACGCCGAGTTCAGCGATCGTTATAAGTATGAGGGCGAACCTGCCTCCTGCCATGAATATGTTGATAACGGCGCCGGACAGATACGCGCCGAGGGCTACCCCAAATGTGACCAGAAGTCCCAGGGCCATCCATCCGTATGTTCTGGCGATATAAGAGCTCAGGCTCAGCGCCGGAGCTGCGTATCCGCCGTATCCTCGCTGCATCGTATCCATATCATAATTATAATATTCTGTATTTCTGTCATTCGGATATTCATTATAGTTATCCATAACACTCCTCCTTGCCGGGCGCGTGTGCGCCCTCTTGTGTTATAGATATAATAACACAATTGCACAGCCCGTCAATTTAACAAAGTATTAAATCTGTGATAATTCGGTGAACGCTTGTGACAGTTCAGACGTCCTGCAGCGGAGTTTCAGAATCCGGCGCAAACATCATCTTCATCGAAAAACGCATATCCT
>CAMYVI010000256.1 GCA_947302185.1 uncultured Lachnospiraceae bacterium | reverse complement strand
CTTCCTGCATATCTTTATCATAAGCAAGCGGAATACCTTTCATGACCGTGAGAATCGCTGTCAGGGCTCCGTAAACACGCCCTGTCTTTCCGCGGATAAGCTCGGCAATATCAGGATTTTTCTTCTGAGGCATTATGCTGCTGCCGGTAGCATAGGTATCATCAAGCTCAATAAATCTGTACTCGTTGGAATTCCAAATGATGATTTCCTCGGATAGTCTTGAAAGATGCATCATGATAGTAGACAGTGCGCATAGAAACTCAATAACATAGTCACGGTCGGATACTCCGTCCATGGAGTTGGCGCAGGGTCTGTCAAATTCAAGAACTGAAGCAGTGTATTCCCTGTCAAGCGGATAGGTAGTGCCTGCCAGAGCACCGCTCCCGAGCGGACACTCGTTCATACGGCTGCGAATTGAAAGAATTCTGTCCGTGTCACGGCGGAACATCTCAAAGTAGGCTCCCATATGATGGGCAAGCGTGACCGGCTGTGCTTTCTGAAGGTGAGTGAATCCGGGCATATAGGTGTGGACATTTGCTTTCATCACTTTGCAGATCGTATCAAGAAGATTAAACAGAAGTTTCTTCGTCTCATCTATTTCATCGCGAATATACAGTCTCATATCGAGCGCTACCTGGTCGTTTCGGCTTCGCCCGGTATGCAGTTTCTTTCCGGCATCACCGATACGTTCTGTAAGAACAGCTTCTACGAATGAGTGTATATCCTCGTACGTATCTGAAATTTCAAGCCTGCCCTCATCTACATCCTTTTCGATTGAATCGAGACCGGAAAGAATCAGGTCTTTTTCCGCATCTGAGAGAATACCCTGCTTTGCAAGCATGCACACATGAGCCCGTGACCCCTGTACATCCTGTCTGAAAAACTTCTGATCGAATCCGATGGACTGGTTAAAGTTGTAGACCAGCTGATCTGTCTCTTTAGTGAAACGTCCGCCCCATAGTTGAGCCATATAAAGTCCCCTTTAAATCAAAATGTCTATAGTGCCGTATCGTAAAAATCCGGAAAATTTCTGCAGGATCATTTCGTGAATATGCACATCTTTTCCCGGAAAAACACACAACGAGACAATTTTAGCACAAACGCCGGTCAAAGTGAAGTCGTGAATCATATAACAGCCTTCCAATAATTTTTCGGAAAAACGGGTGACATTAGTAATCTTTAACAATTTTATGCGGAACGAAACATTGTCTCCATCACACATAAAAAGAGCGGGTCAGCGCATTGAAAACACGCACCCGCAATAATCCTGACGGTATAATCCGTATTCTTTTGACAGTTCTATTGAGCGGAGATATCCGTTCTTTTTTTTAAAATCGGAAGGCAGCCACTTTACATCGTATTCTGAACTCAGTTTCATGCCGATTTCGTTCAGCTTCTGTGCATTCTTGAGCGGGCTTATGGTCAGAGTCGTAGTAAAGTAATCATAATTGCCGGCTGAGGCTAAACGCGCTGTCTCGCGAAGCCGCAGTTCATAGCACTTAAAACAGCGCTCTCCGCCCTCGGGGCAGTCATAAAGTCCTTCGGCTGCCTCAAAAAATCTGTCCGGTTCATAGCTACCCCGGACAAATTTCACTTCATGCAAATGCGGCTGTTCGCGGATAAGCCGTGCAAGCTCATCTTCTCTTTTTCCGTATTCAGCTTCGTCTGTGATATTCGGATTATAGTAAAAGTCTGTCACGCTGAAAAACTGCGACAGATATTCCAGACAGTAAGTGCTGCACGGAGCGCAGCAGCTGTGAAGAAAAAGTGTGGGAACGACGCCGCATTTTGCATTTGCAGTAATAATTTTCTCAAGTTCTTTCTGATAGTTTATTTTATTCGCCATATAGTCTCGTATAGTGGGGATGTATGAATGCTGTATCCTGGAGTCTCAGTTACTGCGCTTCTTCTTTCTTCTCTTACCCGGTTTTCTGTCCGCTTTCGCTTTCCAGGTCATGACAAGCTTCTCATCGAGGCCTATATCGGAAGCATAGAATACGGGGTCTTTTCCGCTTTTCTTCTGATCTTCATAGTTTTTCAGAGCATCTATGGCATAATTACCGAGAATCATACAAGCGGGAAGATTTATGATCGTCATACCGCCCATTGTGATATCCGCGATTGCCCATACAGCTTCCATTTGCATCTGTGCACCGACAAATATCACGATCACACAGCATACATAGAAAGCAGTCATAAACTTCTTTGACGGCATTGTCTTGTTATTGAGGAAGGCAAGCGCATTATCACAATAATACAGGTTTCCGAGAAGCGTGGTGAAAGCAAAAAGAATCATTGCGACCGTGATAAAAATCGGACCGATTCCGCCGAATACAGATGAAATAGCACTCTGTACATACGGCGCTCCTGCGACTTCCGGCGTATGAGGCACCCCTGTACTCAGGCACATTAAAGCAGTCGCCGTACAGAGAAGCATCGTATCGATGTAAACGGAAATTGTCTGCACAAGTCCCTGCTTTGAAGGATGTGTTACATCGGCCGATGCAGAGGCATTCGGTGCGGAACCTACGCCCGCTTCATTGGAGAACAGACCTCTCTTGATGCCGAGAACCAGGCATGAACCGGAGATACCTCCGAAAATAGCCTTGAAATTAAATGCGTCGGAAAAAATCTCGGCAAACATTGCAGGAATATGCGGAATATTCAGAACAAGTACTATCAGAGATACCGCCACATAGAACAGCCCCATAAAGGGAACAACGATCTCAGTCAGACGAACAATTCTCTTTCCGCCTCCAAGCAGACAATATCCGGTAAGAAGAGCAAGTATAGCGCCGACAATGACAGGAGTGGTTTTAGGATGATACCAACTGTATGCGGCAAATGTGGACTGAAGATTATAAGAGCAAAGGAGGTTGAATCCGAAAGCATAAGTCGCAATCAGAAATACCGAGAACACTGCAGCAGGTATGCTCGAATGCATGGCAAGTTCGATATAGTAAGCAGGACCGCCGTAATAGCCGCCTTCTTTATCGACACGTTTGAAAATCTGAGCAAGTGTCGATTCCATATAAGCGGAAGCAGCTCCGATGATACACATGACCCACATCCAGAAGACAGCGCCTGCTCCTCCTATGCAGATAGCTGTCGCGACTCCTACGATATTTCCGGTTCCTACTCGCGAAGCGGTCGAAACCATAAGAGCCTGAAAAGACGACACTGACTTCTCTCTGTTACCTTTGGGTGGTTCCAAAATCAGGCTGCAGGCCTCCCTGAACAGGCGGATCTGTACAAATCCTGTTCGAAATGTGAAGTACAGACCGGCAGCGGCCATGACGATAATCAGTATAGGGGCATACAGAATATCATCAATGGTGTTAAGCAAATTCGTAATCATCATTACCCTCCTCACTTGTTTTATTTGACATTATATTTTAGAATTATATAGAATTGTTTTAGCGCAGTAAAGCAGAAAATTGCATATTCAGAGGAGTAGGTATGAAATTCATCTCATGGAACATTGATTCACTTAACGCGGCACTGACATCTTCGAGCGCAAGGGCTGTTCTGACACGCGATGTTTTAGCAAAAATAGCAGCCGAAAACGCTGATATTATATCGATACAGGAGACGAAACTGCCGGCTGCCGGCATGAATGCAAAACAGAAAGAAGCTCTCGCCGACCTCTTTCCGGACTATCATTATGTATGGGTAAGTTCACGCGAGCCGGCAAGAAAGGGATATGCCGGAACAATGGCTCTCTACCGAAAGGAACTTAATGTAAGAGCGGATTTTCCCGAAATCGGTGCGCCCGAACCGATGGACTGTGAAGGGCGCATGATCACATTGGAATTGCCGGACTTTTATTTCAATCTGGTCTATACCCCCAACGCCGGTGACGGCTTGAGGCGCCTTGCGGAGCGGCAGATATGGGATGAAAAATACGCGGACTATCTCTCCGGACTCGACTCTGAGAAGCCCGTGATTTCCTGCGGAGACTACAATGTAGCCCATGAAGAAATAGATCTTGCAAATCCCGCTTCCAATCACATGTCCCCTGGATTTACAGATGAGGAACGGGCGGGGTTCACACAGCTTCTCTCCCGCGGTTTCATCGATACGTTCCGTCATGT
>CAMYVI010000255.1 GCA_947302185.1 uncultured Lachnospiraceae bacterium | reverse complement strand
GTTCACCTGGACTTCGTCTATTGCTTTTCTTCACTGGTCTTCGGTGTATTGACTATTATCTGGGCAATCACCGTGCAGAGAAGAGTCGTGGATGATCGTCTGCGTCTTATTTTGATGCTCTGCGCTGCATGTCTTCTTTTTCATTTTTTCCTGCAGATACTCAGATATGATCTGATCTCCAACGATAGAATCACAGTGCGGAGATATTTATGGTACGCAATGTATATCCCGATGATAAGCCAGCCGACCCTGTGCCTCTTCCTCGCGGTCAACATCTACCGTCCGAAAGATAAGCCGCTGCCGATCGCATGTTATCTTACAGCCCTGTTGGGCATCCTTCTGATATTGGGCGTTCTTACCAATGATCTTCATTTTTGGGCAAAATCCTTTCCGAGCGGAATCATGATTGATGACAAAGACGCTAAAAACGGCTGGATGTTTTACGTGGTCAACGGATATATTTACGGCCTTTTTGCTTTTGACTATTGCCTTTTTGTGAGCAAATCACGCAAATGTGCCGGTCGCCTTGCCAGGCTCATTCCGCTCATTCCTTTTGCCATAGGAGTAATTTATTTTGTTCTTTATCCGTTCGAAATCGGGATTCGCCTGTTCGGTACTCGTCTGTGGCACATGGGCGATATGTTCGCCTTCTGTCTTATAGCTACGTTGGAATTCTGTATTCAGGCAGGAATGATACCTGCCAATATGGGTTATGAAAATATTTACGAGAAAGCTTATGTGCCTTCTGTCATACTGGATCACAGAGGATCGGTCGTCTACAAGACGGCAAATGCAAGCTATCCGTTTCCTCTGGACCAGGATTTAAAGATACAATCTCACCCTATTTCGGGAGGCAGCGTTGAGTGGACTTTGGACATGGGTCCGGTAAGGAAGCTTAACAGACAGCTTGAAGACGCAACGCAGCAGATGGAGAACCGAAATGCGTACCTTATGGAAGAGAACCGCATCAAAAAGGAGCGTCAGGAAGTAGAGACCCGCAGCAGATTGTATGAGAATATTTCCCGTATAGTTAAGCCTCAGTTTGAACAAATCGCGGATCTGCTGAAGGATCGGGACCATTGTGATGAGAAGCAGCTCGCAAGAGTCTGTGTTTTGAATGCGTATATCAAGCGGCGCAGCAATATGGAGCTGCTCGCCGAGGGAGGAGAACTGCCGTCATCAGAGCTGACATCGGCCATAAGAGAGTCGCTGGAATATGTGCGTCTTTGCGGTGCCGAGACAGCTATGGCCGGGATCGGCGAAAGCGATTATCCTCCGGAAATTATCATTGACGCATATGAGCGGATAGAGGATTTTATAGAAAAGAACCTTCATTTCTTATCGGATATTGCCGTAATCGTGCGATGCGATGATGGGCAGGGGGCCGACAGGCGCTTGGCGGTGCAGTCCGTAGAAGGGCAGGAGGCCGACAGGCGCTTAGCGGTGCAGCCTATAGATGTGCATGAGCGGTCAGTAATGCGTCAGCTGAGCGTCCGTATGATGCTGAAGGCGGATGATTTTGTATACGAACAAGACGGAGATTCGTGGGAGTGCGCAGGCTTTTCCGGGAAGATTACATTTGCAAATGACAAACAGGACCGGCTGATTGTCCTCCTCTACCGGGAAGGGGGTGAGGAGACATGAGTTTTCTAAGAAACGGCTCTTATTATGATACTGTGATAGGAACTGCATTAGGCGTGATATCCGTCCTGTTGTTCTTTGGAGCTGTGGTCGTAGTTGCCTTTTTGGTCCGCCAGAAACGAAACCGGGAATTGCACCTTGCGGTGCCCATGCTTGTGTCAACGTATATTGTCGAGCAATGTTTTGATCTGTACCTGAGCGGAGCAGCGTATTCTGATACAGCTTTAAAAATCAGAGAAATGCTGCTTTCTGTTCCGACCGTTGTGCCGTTATTATACTGCATTGCCATGGCGTACCTTGAGGCGAGGCTGCTCTATAATATTCATCGGCATAAATATGAAAGAATTACCGGCATGTCCATCAAGGAGGCTATGGACGGGTTCCCTGACGGTGTTTTGTGTTATGCGCCAAAAGGGCGGGTCATGCTGGTAAATCAGGCTATGAAGGAGTTCTGCAGGCAGATGACCGGGGACGAACTCGTGAACGGAGATTTATTCACGCAGCAGATGTTGTCCGGGCAAATACGACCCGGCTGCAGAATCGTGACAGTGGGAGACGAGAACGTATTTGTCCTTCCGGATGAGACAGTGTGGAAAATCAACTTGCAGGATATACCTTTTGAAGACAGTGAGGTCCGTATGCTGACGGCATCCGAAATCACGGAAGAGTATCGCAAGACGGAGGAACTACGGGCTATGCAGAAGGGGCTTGCGGCACTCGGAGAACGTCTTGCCAAAGTGAACAGAGAAATTGTGGATCTGACAGCAGAGCGCGAGATGCTGAACGCGAAGATCAGGATCCATGACGAAATGGGGAAGAACCTGCTCATCGTCAAGCATTTTATTCTGAACGGAGGGACGGAGAGTGAAAAAGCCGCTATGATCGGCAGTCTGTATCAGAACGTCTCTTTCCTCATGAAGGATCTGCCGGCCGGGACCCGCGATGAGTGCGAACTCATGATAGATACGGCATCGCGCCTGGGAGTGACTGTGTTCGTGAACGGGACGCTTCCAGACTGCGAGCCGCAAAGGCACATTCTGGCAACGGCTATTCATGAGTGTTTTACCAACACACTTCGCCATGCCCACGGAAATGAACTGTATATGGACATCGAGGATGATGAGGACAGACTTAAGGTGGTCCTGACTAATAACGGAAAGAAACCGGCGGGTGAAATTGAAGAAAGAGGCGGACTTGCCCTTCTTCGTGATCTGACAGAGCGGGAGGGAGGAAGAATGACGATTCTGAAGAATCCGTCTTACGCGGTCGTACTTGAGCTTCCAAAGGAGGAATACTATGGCATATAAGGTGCTGATTGTGGATGACCAGGTCATGCCAAGACAGCTTTTTGAAAGCTTTGTGGGTTCGAGCAGCCGATATGAGCTGGTGGCTTCGGTAGAGACCGCCAAAGTTGCATATGCCTACTGTGCGGGCATGGAGGTGGATCTTGTCCTTATGGATGTCGTCATGAGTGACGGCTCCAATGGTCTGGAGGCTGCCGCGCGAATTAAGGCAGCATGTCCCCGGACGAAGATCATTATTGTGACATCGATGCCTGACAGTGTGTTCCTGAAGCGGGCCAGGGAGATCGGTGTGGATTCTTTCTGGTATAAGGAAGTGCAGGAAAAGCCGCTGCTCGAGATCATGGATCGGACTATGGCCGGGGAGCGTGTCTTTCCGGACAAACCGCCCGTGACGGCTCTCGGTCTGGCAAAAAGCATTGAGTTCACCGAGAGGGAACTGGATGTGCTGCGTCTGCTGGCAGAAGGCCTGACCGACAAGGAGATTGCGGATACCCTGTTCCTCGGTGTGTCTACGGTCCGCTATCATGTGAATAATCTTATTTCGAAGACCGGGTTTTCCACCCGGACGGAGCTGGCTGTGAATGCTGTTCGGGGTGGGATCGTTATCCCGGGGATTAAGTAAAAAACTGACAATATTGTTGGGGGATTTATATTTTTAAACAGCTACAATTAAATAGTAGACGAACTGTATGGGAAAAGAGCGTCTTACGGACGCTCTTTTTCTAGCGTTAAGAGCCCTCTGATTAGAGGAAGGAGGGATATGATGAGAGGAAGAAACAAAGTGGAGGTCGTACTCGTATCCGGTGCCTCGTCCGGATTGGGACGTGCGACAGCGGAATACCTTGCGGCACAGGGGTTTCGCACGTATGCGGGCGCGCGGTCATTTGCACAGGGAGCTGACGCGCCGAAGGGATGCACGCCTGTTGCGCTTGATGTGCGCGATGATACTTCAGTTCATGAAGCTGTCCGTTATATCGTGGAGAGGGAAGGACACATTGACGCGTTGGTCAACTGCGCGGCATTTCTGACATTCGGATCCTGCGAGGAGACCTCTGCGGATGAGCTTCAGGCAGTTCTTTCGACAAATTTTCTTGGAATGGCACGGATGGTCCGGGCTGTGCTTCCGCACATGAGAGACAGGAAGTTCGGACGCATCGTCAATTTTTCGTCGATCAACGGGCTTCTCGGCATTCCGTTCCAG
>CAMYVI010000254.1 GCA_947302185.1 uncultured Lachnospiraceae bacterium | reverse complement strand
CCCGGGGCAGCTTGCCCCGGGAAGAACCGTCCCTGTCTGTGTCACACGCCGTCAAGGTTCAGAAGTTCGTTGATTCTGACCGTCTCGTCCGCATAGCTGCCGGCCTCTTCGCGGCAGCGCTCCATGCGGGAGAGCTGCTTCCCGGCCGATTCGGCGTCATTTACCGTATTATAGGCTTTGTAGAGAGCAGCAGCCTCATAATAGTATCCGAGTGCACGGATTTCTTTTTCCGTATCTGTGTGACTTCTGCCCGGATAGCAGTCATCGACCGCATTGTTGAGAATCCGGTAATAGTCTTCATACGTAACGTTGCGTATATAATCGTTCTCATCGGCATAATAGAACTTATCACTATCGTTCAGTTCCGACAGAATATAAATTCCCTGACCGACAAGAATAAAAGAGAGGAAGACGATCAGTACCGTGAAGATGATGCCGCCGATGCTGATTCTTTTTTTATTATGTTTTTTCATACTCCGTCACCTCCGGGTCTGCGGTCAAGGAACACTTCATGGGAGAAACTCTCGTCGGGAGGAGAGATTATGAATGACTCATCAGCAGATTCGGCAGCCTGACGGTCTTCTCGGATTGCTGTCAGGTGTTCTCTGAGCGTGTCCTCGATGCGGGATTTAGACATATTCCTGAGCTCCTGTGTCTCTTCCTCTGTGAAACCCGCATATGTTATGAGCAATGCTTCAGCCTGTCTTCTGATATCTTCGATGATCTCCAGCTTTTCTTCCGTGACGGCTTTCTCATCATAGTAACTGCTGAGCGGATTTTCATAGAGAGAGATGATATCTGATGACATAGATGTAACTGTATTCTCCACCCCTTTTTCCGACTTCCAGTAACCGTATTTATCCGTATTGCAGAGATACGTGAAAATATCCGCAAGCTGACCTGCGTATCGCGTTACGGCCTCATATTCGACGAAAGCATCGACGCCGGAAAGTCTATTGTTATAGTAATAGGTGCGCATGGCGAAATAGTCCTGGTTTTCGATCATCTTGTCAAGTTCTGCCTTGTGTACGTCCGCTTTGCCGGCAGCTTCCGTCCTTCTTCGCTCGTATTTAATGTTCCAGGCGTTGCTGCTGAAAAAAGCAGCCACAATGTTGAGGACGATAAGGATGATGAGAACTACCAGATAACCTGTCAGAGAACCGGCTTTTCGGCTCTTATTAAGCACCTCCTCCTGCGTTTGTGCAAATTCTTTCTTATAGTGCTCCATGTCAGCCTGATGCTGCATGGCAAGTGTATTCGGTGCACCGCAATAGGTGCAGAATTTGTCTTCCATTTTCAGCGGCGCACCGCAGCGCGGACATTTCATTTTCCCATACCTCCCGTCTTAGCAGCCCAGTCATTAATCTTGGATCTGTACAGATAATTTCCGTCATCGATTGAGGATTCGTAGATTTCGTCCAGGTCGGATCTGTCAAGAGAAAAATACTGTGCAAATATTTCCTCAGCCTCCTTCTGATACCCCCGGACTTTTTCTTTTTCCTCTGCGGTCATATTCGAATATGAACTGAAATCCGTCTCATAGATCAGCTCAATTCCGTCATACAGAACATATGCATAATCGTATTTCCAGAAATCGTCATCCAGCTCTCGGTCACGTACCTCGCGAATATATGAGTAATCCATATAGTATCTCATGTACTTATAGTGCTGCCAGCTGTTTAATACAGACGATCCGTCCTTGTAATTGATTTCATTTATGTATGCGCAGGTAGCGTCGTCATCTCCTGCGGCGTAGTATTCGTCAAGCCTGGGGAAGTACTCTTCTTTGAAAGCGGCTTCGGCACGTGCAGTCTTCGAACCGCTTCTAAGGAGCCTGTTCTCAAGAAACAGAAACGCGGCCGCTAAACCAAGAATAACGGCAGCAACGATTGCAAATACTTTTAAGGCTTTTTTCCCGGCAGTCCTCATGCCTCGCCGGTTTTCTTTGCCCGACTCGAATCCAAGTTTTTCCGTATCCTCACGGATATCCTCCAGTTTTTCCATATACTCTCTCTCGGCGGCGCGGGCGTTCATAACGCCGCAGTAGGGACAGTATGCTTCTTTTTCGCTGATTTCCGCTCCGCAGTTCGAACAGTACATGAGATGACCTCCGGCGAATTAATATACAGCAGGTGCTGCCTGATAACAGTATATCACAGAAAATGGCCGGGGAACGGTTCTTTTCGGAGAGAATGTGCTCTGTTCCCGTTTTTTCGGACCGCTCGATAGAATTATTATCGGGGGTGTGGTACAATTCTTCGGCGGAAAGAGTTTTTGCAAATTTTTTTAAAATTGTGAAGGGAAAGCATATACTATGATTCGAACTATCCTGTGCCTTTTAGCAGTTATCCTGTATTTGATACTGTTCATCCCGATTCTCGGAATATTATGGCTGGTCGGCAGGAAGTATCCCGGATTCAGTGATGTTGTATCACTCCGTATGGTTCAGGGCATTTTCAAGGTCGTTCTTTTTCTTGCCGGAACGGAACTTACCGTGATCGGGAAAGACAATATTCCTCAAAATGAGGCGGTGCTTTACATCTGCAATCACAACAGCATCTTCGATACGGTCATTAACTACAGCCTGTTTCCGGATGTTACGGGCATCGTCGCCAAGATCGAGATGGCACGGGTCCCTCTGCTCTCGATCTGGATGAGACGTCTCCACTGTCTGTTTCTTGACAGAGCAACTCTCAGACAGGGCGTCGCCGTCATTAGTGAGGCTGCAGAGAATGTGAAGTCAGGCATATCGATGTGCATTTTCCCGGAGGGGACTTTCAGTCAGGGTGAGAGTGAGCTTGACATGCTGCCTTTCCACGAGGGGAGCTTAAATGTTGCGAGGCGCAGCGGCTGTAAGATCATTCCGATTGCGATAACCGGATCTGCGGACATATTTGAAAAAAACAATAAGCGCGTTAAGCGGGTACATGTGACTGTCGAGTACGGGACGGCAATAATTCCTGAGGAACTCGACAAAGAGGACAGGAAGCATCTCGGAGCTTATACGAGAGAGAGGATTTATGAGATGCTGCTTGGTCATAGAGAGTATCTGAAGACGGGTGAGAGAATGGCCGTATAGGAAAGGGGACAAGGGCAGTTCTGCAAATCCGATGATCATGAAAGATACGGATCGGAAAGTGCGTAATGAGAAATACCGGAACATTTTCGACAAAAAAACAGAGCCGACAGTTATGACGGCTCTGTTTTTTATGACTCGATTTATGAGGAACGGTGTTTATTTTTAAATCTCCGGTCTAATAGCTTATATAACTCAGCACATAGTATTGTTGCTATTAAGCCTATTGTGCAGTGAAGGTATTTGTTCAAACCGTGACCTAATAATTTCATATACAATAAATCCAACAGTTTGAGGAGCATCTGGTGAATCAGGAATGTATATGCACTGATGCCGGCAATATAAAGAAGAGGTTTACAGGTCAGAATCTTTGAGATCCATCCTCTGTTTATTGCAAAAAGCAGAATAAGTGCCACTGAAGTTAGTGTGAATCTGTTTGTATATTGAAACCACTCTGCACCTAAGAACGTGTTGTGTACTAAATAACTGTTATGTAACAGTATTATAAATGCGATTGTGACGAATTCTAATACAGTTGCAGTCGTCTTCCTGAGTTTTATATCTGTCTTCACATATATAAGGCCGAAGCATGCTCCGATCACGAAATCTCCAAGTCTGAATAACGGAAAAATGTAAGTGAACCATTTCGGAAAATTGTCAATATAGCTTATCGGTATATATACGAACTGTGATGCATAGCCTGTAATGATCTGAATAAGAAAAATAACAGCGGAGAGCGCTAATGCTTTACGCACAGTCAGTTTCTTCATGGTTTTCAGGATAAAAGGAAAGCAAGCATATAAGAATAGGCAATCGGATAAATACCATGCTACTCCGTTATATGAAAAGTAAATAGCTTCAGACGGAATCCAGGACTGAAGCAAGACCACGTTGAGGACAGCTTCACCAAAATCTACTATAGCCTGTTTTGCGGAAAATTCTTCAAACAGAATCTGCACTTTAAGCAGGATGGCAACAATCAACACAATAATATGCAAGGGATAGAGACTTGATATTTTTTTCAAAGAAAATCCGATACTTTCCGGTATAGACGTGGGCAAGGTTTTGTTATGA
>CAMYVI010000253.1 GCA_947302185.1 uncultured Lachnospiraceae bacterium | reverse complement strand
AAAAACAGGCGTACATATTCGGAAGTAACAAATTGAGGGATAATATTGCCAATTCGGAAACAATAGCCCGCATTACGAGCGGAAAGTATCTCAGCAATTTCTCTGATGATCTTCAGATCGTATCGGAAGGCGGCGGACATACGATACTCGAATTCGCAAGTTACGAAGCTGCCGTATCGTTCAACAGTAAGCTGACTGCTCATATTAATGATGTGTATCCGGGAATAGAGTTTTATGTGACAATTATGCCCTATGATGAGGAAAACCTGCCGGGAGATAATCTGAAGGAGCTCGTAAGACTCCTTGAAGTAAAGAAGGCGGAACGCAGGGCAGCTTTTCATCAGGGAACATATGGAATAGAAGAAATAGACAGAAATACTATGCTGCCGGTTTTGGCAACATCGCAGAACCTGAAGGATGAATTCAAAGAGGAAGACAGAGGCTCGGAAGGCAAAATAAGAGCGGGAGCGGATGATGAGACATTGAGACTCAGAAAGCATCCGATTCCGAAAGGTTTTGTACCGGCTTATAGGTTCGAAGACCTTTGCGGCGATGACGAAGATGCCAATTTTATTGCCGTTATTCATGTCGACGGGAACGGTTTCGGAAAGAGAGCCGCTGATTTCTATGCTTCCGTTAACGATCTCCCGTGGGATGAGTTCTGCAGTCATGTGAAGAGCTTCAGTGACGGCATTGATATCGATTTTAAGGACGCCTATAGCCGGCTTGCCGCGGAGGTTGCTGAGTCCATTCGGAAAAAAGATCGGAAATCGAAGTATTTCCCGATGCGTAGAGTTATTTCTTCCGGTGACGATATCTGCTTTGTAACTGAGGGAAAGATCGGCATTGAGTGTGCCGCCAGATATCTGCAGATACTATCGGAAAAGAATAATTGTGAGGACGGGGAAAATTATCCCGCCTGTGCCGGGGTTGCACTTGTGCACAAGAAATTTCCGTTCTATAAAGCTTACGAAATTTCCGAGGAGCTGTGTAAAAATGCAAAGAGCTTTGGAGCATCTCTGTGTCCGGAAAATCAGGGAAAATGGATATCTTCAGTAGACTGGCATATTGAGTTCGGAGAGATGCCGGACACTTTAGCGGAAATCAGAAGAGATTATAAGACGCGCGACGGAGGACAGCTTGAACTCAGGCCATTCATTGTCAGCGCACCTGCCGATATCCTTCAGAAAGAGAAGATCCGTCAGTATGAGAAATTCAGGAAGCTTATGGAACTGATCGAAAGGAAAGAGGATGGCTATGCGTCAGGTAAACTGAAACAGATGCGCGGAGTTCTGAAAGAAGGAGAGAAGTCTGCCAGATATTATCTTAAATTCTATCAGATAGAAAACCTTGCGATGGAGAGCTATCATGAAGCTTTTGAAAAGATTGACGTCTCTAAAGTAAAAACCGAGAACGGGCTCTCAAGGGAGATATTCGTCAGGACACAGGACGGCAGGATGAGATCGGTACTATTTGACGCGATTGAACTCATGGGAAATTATGAAATCCTGTAGTTAAGGCACAGGAATGGATAAATGGCTTATTCCGAACAGGATGATATATGAGGTAGAACATGAAAATAAAGATGAAATTATTGTCAGACACAATATTTGGAAACGGCAGGAGCCTTCCGGGTGAGGAAGACATTTCTGTCTTATCGGATGAAAACGGGTTTCCGTATTATAAAGGCGGGACGTTCAAGGGAATCTTCAGGGAAGAACTGTCGCAATATCTGGCTTTGACCGGAGGGAATGAGAGTACGTTAACGAGGCTTCTGGGCTTCCCTGGAGATGATGAGTCAGAATCATCGGAAAAACTGGTCTTCTCGGATTTTGTGATTTCCGATCCGATAAAGGCAGCGGTTCTGGATGAAATCGGTACGGGAAATCCGGATGCAGTTCTGAACGCATTTACAAGTATGAGAGTATTCACGAAGATAGGGGATGACGGTATCGCGGCTGACGGAAGCCTCAGGATGGCAAGATGTGTGAACAAAAATATAGTGTTTATCAGTGAGATTCTTTGCAGACCGGAGGATGAAGAGATTGTTGAGGATGTGCTTGGCCTCATTAAGAGCGTCGGGAGTATGAGAAACAGAGGATTCGGCATGGTGCGGATTTCCAGGGTGAACGGAGGGGAATGAGTATGGCAGAGTATATACGATATGAGATAGAGAATCTGGAGCCTCTGAGAATTGCTGATGACAGTTCAAGTCATATGGGACAGACCAGCACTCTTCATTACATTCCCGGTACAACTATGCGCGGGTTTGTGATCAACAGGATGAGCGGGAGAAAGGACTTTAATGAGAGTAAAGCAAGATTTTTTACAAATCAGATCAGATTTCTTAACGCGTATCCTATGGCAACAGAGAAAAATCAGACAATAGAACTGCTTCCTTCGCCGAAGGGCTTTTATGAGGACAAGTCCTTGTGAACGATAAGTTTCCCGAAGAATACAAGAGAGCCGCTGTCGGAGAATTTGCCTGGATCGACAACGATGATAATACCGGCAAGGATGCGGTTGGAAGTTCGGATGCTTATGTGCTTCATT
Organism: uncultured Lachnospiraceae bacterium; assembly: GCA_947302185.1. Next base: position 1,612 of record CAMYVI010000253.1, on the reverse strand, counting down.
GCATGAGAGTGTCTCTGGGCTCCGATCTGAAGATAAAAATCAACACTAATGTTTCTGATGACCAGACTGTCTTCAGAAATGAGTATATAGCCGCAGGAAACAGGTTCGTCGGTTATATAGCGGTATCTGATGATTCCGATATTGAGCTGATAAAAGAGCAGCTGCAGGGAGAAATTATTCTCGGAAACGGCAGGTCAGCAGGTCTGGGCAAATGCAGGCTCAGCAATCTCACGCCGGTTCAAAAACTGCCGTATGCCGAGTACTCAGCAGTCGGAGAAGCGGAAGGATACTGTTATATGATGGCATTGAGCAATATGGTCATGCGCCATCACATAAGCGGTGAATACTGTGGCATCGATACGGCTGAACTTGCCGGTCTGCTTGGCGTGAGTAATCTTGAAATTGAAAAATGCGCGACATCCGTCGTCGATGTGAGAGGATACAATCGAAAATGGGGCGTTCGCATCCCGTCAGTCACGATGTATGAGAAGGGCAGTGTTTTTAAGCTGAAATTTGATGGCGTAATATCGGAAGAAAAACTCAAAGAGGTGATGGACCGTGGAATCGGCGTTCGCAGAAATGAGGGATTCGGCAGGATCATTTTCCTGAAAGACTATGAGAAGATTAAGTATCGTATCGACTATGATGCCGTTTCACGGAACAGGCCGTCAGAGGAAATAAAGGGTCCGGCAGATGAGGATGAAAGCACTCTTCGGGCAGTCGCGAAGAATTATTACAGAAATCTGTTCCATGCGGGGCTTGAGCGCTACATTGTGAATCTGAACTGGCGTCGAGGGAACGTATCTACAAGTAAGATCGCTAAGGTTGAGGCGTTTACGACCGCATTTCGTTTCGATTACCGGAAGGCACAGGATAACATAGAAAAATATTTCGCCCACGCCAGAGAGAAGCAACGAAAGGAAAGAGTTCAGCGGGCCTCTCATTCGGATATTTCAGATATTGACAGATATGTGACAGATGTCCTTAACTGGTCTGTTCCTGAGATGGAAGAGGCAATCGGTATAGTTACAAAAGATCCGGACCGCGTGATGGGAATATTGAAAGTAAAGGCGAAAGACGAATCCGTGACAAATGATCTCGATAAGGATAGATATTTATTCTCGGATGAGGAATTCGGCCGTATGAAACTGGAAATTCTCACGAGAGTGATTCGCTTTGATTACAAGAAGGGAGACTGATATGGGACTGGATATTAAATACAAAGTAGTCGAAAAATATGCAGTTACGGCAAAGCTTACGCAGCCGATGCATATCGGATCTGCCGGAGGTCGTAAGGGTGAGATCCTCGTACATCCTGTTGATGACGTGCCGTTTATCCAGGCGTCGGGGATAGCCGGAGTATTCAGGAACTATTGTACAAAGGTTTATTCTGAGGATACTGCGAAAAAGTTCTTCGGAGAGAGCAGAGTGTCTGACAAGGAGGCGTCTTCTGCGGATCAGAAAAAGGCGATGAAAGATGCTGATGAAGGCGTTAAAAGTGATGTTCAGAGCAGGGCAGGCAGCCGGCTGAAAATATCGGATGGCTATTTCCTGACTACGGGAACAGTGATCGGCTCACAAGCAGAAAGTGAGGAGCAGGCAGAGGGAAAAG
>CAMYVI010000252.1 GCA_947302185.1 uncultured Lachnospiraceae bacterium | reverse complement strand
CGTAAGCGATCTTCTCTTTTGCCTTCTCCTCGGAGCTCCAGAGAGGCGGACGAAGATTCGGGTCGAAGGAGATGATAGCACCGTTTTCTTTTGCGATCTTAATAGCCTCAACTGTAGCGGCCTCAACACCCTCATGGGTCATGGAAAGAGTTCCGAAGTGGAAGATCTTAGCGTCTGCAATGTAATCCTTGTTAGCGATGACCTCATCCTTTGTCAGCATGATATCTGCGCCGGGGTTGCGGTAGAAGGAGAAATCTCTGTCGCCGTTCGGCAGTTTCTCAACGAATGCGAGAGTCGTATGAACTTCCTCATCCATCATGAGAGCGCCCATGTCGATGCCCTGATCAACAGTTCTGGCTTTCAGCATTCTTCCGAACATGTCATCGCCGACCTTGCCGATGAAAGCGACCTTGCGGCCTGCCTTGTTCAGCATGGCAAGAACGTTGCACGGTGCTCCGCCCGGGTTTACTTCCAGAAGTTTGTTTCCCTGCTCAGAGATTCCGCTCTCTGTAAAGTCGATCAGGAGCTCGCCGAGTGCTGTAACATCATACTTTTTGCTCATCTTGAATCCCACCTTTTCTTTTTATTTTTTGTGTGCCGTGCCCCCGCTGTGCGCGGCGCACGTATATTACTCATAATCATTTGTTATTATAGCATTATAATGCACGTTTTATCCATAAATCAGACAAAAAAACAGGAAACAGAACGAACGATTTATGAGGTTTGACAGTTTTTCCCGCTCATTTTGTGCATTATTTCGAAATGTTTACTGACATTTGTCATTATTGGCGCTCTGCTTTTACACATAAGGTACAGCTGGGGAAACAGTTCAGACGGGTAGCAGCGGGGTTTCAGAAACCGGCTCAAGCATCATCTTCATCGAAAAACGTCGGTCTTATCCTTCGATCTTAAAAATGCTTGCGCATTTTTGCGTAGGTGACAAGCCAAGGTGCCTGACTCGTGCTAGCACGAAAGGAAGGCACTTTGGCGCCCGCCCGAAATCGAGCGTAAAACGCGAGATTGAGGCGGTGACGCCGGAGAGAGTAGGGGCGGCTTGTCGCTCCTACTCTCCCTCTCGGGTCAGACCGACAATGTTTTTCTCACGAAGATGAATGCTTCGCGCCGGTAACGAAAAGCAAAAACAGCCCATCTGAACTATTATCGGCGGGCAATAAATCCTGTCCTTCACATGAGGCGTCACTTGCCGATACTTTTGTCAAATGCTATACTGACTATCAAACTTGCATCTCATCCGAAAAATGCCACACGGAGAAAATAAATGAAAGAATTGCACGGAAACTGGACTACACTCTTTTCAAGAACCATTTTGAGCAGAGGTAAATCCTACTATCAGAGCGGTAAAGCAAAAAAGCTTATTGAGGAGAACGACGGTTTCAGCCTGACAGTCAGAGGCTCCCGGAACTATACGGTCCATATCGGAACTGACTACTTTGGCGATTTAGAGTCACTCTCCTGTACCTGTCCTTATGCCGCCGAAGGGGAATATTGCAAACATATGGCGGCAGCCCTCTATTATCTTGAAAACTATTTCGGAGAACCTTTCTGTCTTAACGAGGAAGCTGAAAGCCGATTGTTTTCATCGAAAAGCACTGTAAGTACATTGGCGGGAGCATCTGTCGCTTCGCGCACCACAAAGTCGGGAGCATCGGCAGCTGCTCGTGACGCTGCCTCTACCCATAACGCAGCATCGGCAGCTTCAACGCGCGGCACAGCACAGGGAGCATCAAAAGACGCAAAGTCCAGGGCACCTCAGAAGGCACAGGCCGCTGCATCGAAAAAAGAAGGCGGAGCCGGATCTGTGGACAAGCGTTCCCCTGTGAGTACGGGGTACTTTTCCGATATTGAAAAAATGCAGAAATCAGAGCTTGCGACCCGCCAGCAGGAGGCACCCTCTTCCCCCTTCGTTCCGTCTGATTACCGTTATTTCAATAATCCCAATTATCTTTCCGATATTAAGTCACGTGAATCCGACAAAAAGAAAGCCCGCACGCTGGTCAATAATAAGGACTGTGATGATATCAAAGTGCGCTTAGCATACCGGGAAGGCACCAGTCAGGAGGACATCATCGGTGAAGCGACCTGGTCAGCTGAACCGGATTCCTATTACGATAGCAACACCGTCCGTCTGACATTCAACAGGCAGCACATTCTCTCCTCGACATGTTCCGGATGGCGCTGCAGAAATGCGCGCTACTATGGTTCGGATGACTACGCTTGCGAGCATCAGATCGCGGCCATCTATCTTCTGCAGGACTATCTGAGGATCAATAATCCCGGAGACTCCACCAACCTGTCCGGCATCCGTTTTCTGACAGGAATTACCGGCGATATAAAGGCGGACACGGCCGACGTCGTCCCGTCACTGACGATCACCCCCTACCTGACGCGTGACGAAAACGGTATTTCCGCCTGTTTTCGCGTCGGCGCCGGGAAGCTGTACAAAATAAAAAATCTCCCGGAATTCTCGAAAACTGTCGCTGCCGGAGGGCAAATGCTATTCGGCACAAAGACCGATCTCACCCTGGGAAAGGAATACATAAAGCCCGAATCGGTCAAGTGGATGACCTTCATCGACAACTTCCTTGCCCGGGAACAGATAGAGCTAAAGCAATTCACTGCAAGGCTTAAACATAGCAACTACTATTCCTACAGTATTCCGGAGACAAAAGACAGTATTGATCTGACCGGTCAGATTCTTGATGACTTTTTCGACACGGCCATCGGCGACTTGATTGAGTATACGGACAAGACAGGACTCAAAAAAGATAAGCGCAATCTCCGCTTCAGACTGCGCGATCTCCCGGTCACGCTGAAGATCAGCGCAAGCCGCGGTCCCGGAAATGTGATCGACGGCATCCTGATGACAGGGGATCTGCCGGAAATCATAAAGGGAATTAACCGGCGTTACTATATTACCGAGGATGCTCTGAACTGCATTCCCGAGGAGCGCTCTGCAGCTCTCAAAGCGGTGCTCGATGCAGAGCACGGCGGCTATGTGCGCATAATGATCGGGCGCCGTTATTTGCCCAATTTCTATCACAAAGTACTGCCCTCCCTCCGCGAGATCGTCCATATTGAAAGTTCGGAGAACGACGAGGAACTCATCCGAACGATCCTGCCTCCGGAACCGGAATTCATCACATATCTGGATGTCGATTCCGGCAACCTGGTAGGTAGGGCCGATGTCTACTACGATAACACCCGCTTTGCGCTGGCAGATCTTCTTAATGGCGACTCTCCGGAGTCATTCCGCAGCTTAGAGGCTGAGGGAAGCATGCTGGAACTTCTGCTCCGCTACCTTCCCCACTATGATCCGTCTTACCAAATTCTGTTCGCGCCGAAAGACGCGGAACTTACATTTGACCTGCTTGACCGCGGTATTCCCGAAATCCTGCAGCGCAGCGAAGTACGCATGACGGACCGCTTCAAAGCCCTGAAGGTCCGGAACCGCTCTAAATTCGACATTGGTCTCTCCGTAGAGAGCAATCTGCTCGATATTTCCGTAACATCGAGCGACCTCTCCCCCGAAGAGCTCCTGGATATACTTTACAGTTATAAAAAGAAGAAAAAATTCATCACCCTGAAAAACGGCGATTTCTTCAAGCTGGACGACAATGAATCCATTGCTCAGCTCGTGGAAATGATGGAAGCGCTCCATGTTTCCCCAAAGGATTTTGTCACCGGAAAGATGCATATCCCTGCCTACCGTGCCCTCTATCTCGACAAAATGATGGAGGCTTCGCAGGATATTTACGCGACGAGGGACAGCCGTTTCAAATCGCTGATCAAGGAGTTCAAGACCATCGAGGATGCGGACTTCGAAGTGCCGAAAACGCTGAAGAGCACGCTCCGAAAGTATCAGAGCGTCGGCTACCGATGGCTGCGCACGTTGGACGCCCACAGTTTCGGCGGCATCCTGGCGGACGATATGGGACTCGGGAAAACACTCCAGGTCATAACAGTCCTTCTCGCTGTCAAAAATGAAAATCCCGGGAACTCCCGGCCGGCTCTCATCGTAACTCCTGCCTCGCTGGTGTATAACTGGAGGGAGGAGCTGGCTGCATTTGCACCATCCCTTACAGTCAGTCTGATTGCGGGTACCGCAAAGGAACGGGCAGGTATGATCGCGGCCTGGCGCGACAACGACGTTCTGGTCACTTCCTACG
>CAMYVI010000251.1 GCA_947302185.1 uncultured Lachnospiraceae bacterium | reverse complement strand
GGCTCAACAGGCTCCGGAAAAAGCAACACGGTCTACCAGATGCTCGTCGAACTCCACCAGGACCGGATCCCATTTCTGGTTGTGGAACCGGCAAAAGGCGAGTATAAAGATGTGTTCGGCAGCTGGAGCGATGTCAACGTATTTTCCACAAATCCGAACATCGCGCCGCTCATAAACCTGAATCCCTTTAAGTTCCCGGAATCAATTCATGTCCTGGAGCATGTAGACGGACTGGTAGAAATATTCGGCGTATGCTGGCCGATGTATGATGCGATGCCTGCATTTTTCAAGGATGCTATTCTCCGCTCTTATGAAGTTGTAGGCTGGGATCTCGGTTCCTCGACATTTGACGGAAATGAACCGGAATACCCGGATTTTGAAGTTCTTGTGGAACAGCTCAACAGATTGATTGAAGAATCTGACTATGCCTCGGATATCAAGTCAAATTACAGGGGAGCGCTCGTCACACGTGTAAAGTCCCTCACCGTAGGACTGAACAAATTCATTTTCACGTCGAAACAGACTCCGTATGAAATCTTATTTGACCGCAACTGCATCCTGGACATCAGCCGCGTCAAATCAACGGAGACAAAAGCACTGATTATGGGTCTGATGGTCTACATACTGAACGAGTATCGCGTTGACCGGAAAACTGAAAATAACAACGGACTGAAACATGTGACCGTTCTCGAGGAGGCACACAATCTGCTGAAAAATACATCCGGGGGCGGATCCTCCGAGCTGATCGGAAAATCTGTCGAAATGCTGACACAGACTATTGCCGAAATAAGGACACACGGGGAAGGATTCATTATCGTAGATCAGTCACCATCCTCCGTTGATATCTCAGCAATTAAAAACACTAACACAAAAATCGTACTGAGGACACCGGAAGCAAATGACAGAGATGCCGTCGGAAGATCGATCGGTCTATCAGCGGATCAGGTAAACGAGATTGCCAAACTGCCGAGCGGAGTGGCGGTCGTTTACCAGAACGACTGGGTGAGTCCGGTATTGACGATGATTGATAAGGCAAATGTGACGGAAACGCCGTATAATTTTGAAAATCCTGTAAAAATACAAACACTTAAATCCGCACGACTTGATATTATAAGCATGCTGATGCAGCCGTGGTTCGGCGGGAAAATGATCCCGGAGGATAGACTCCTGCCTTCCCTGTCTGTGCTGGATATCCCCAGAGATGACAGAAAAGCCATATTAGCCATTATGGATGATTATCTTCTATTTAACGGGCATCTAATCTGGGACAGGAAAGATCTGCCGAAACTGCAGAAGCTTGTCCAGCATGTAATAGGTTTGAGTGATAAGAACATGGAAACAATAGAAAAAGCAGAAAAACTAAGGAGCATTGTAAAAGCAAGAATCAGGAGACTATCCGCCAAAAATATTGAAGATATCTGCCTGATCCTGACCAGTGTAGAATGAGGTGACATCATGATAAATATGGATAATTTCGACAGAAAAAGCTTTGAAGGTACATTTGACGATGTTAAGAGCAAATTGAAGACCTTAAGAGAAGGGATAGAGAAAGGTCTTTCCCCTGAAAATGAGCAAACTATATACATGTCTGATGTCGTCGTCAAAAATCCTTTTACGGAAATTACAGCTGAAGAATCCGGAATGGATACCTCAGTGTGGACCGCTACTGTTCGCGAGGCACTGAAGAAATTGTATCATGGGTATGAATTACCCGATGGCGGCATGACGCTCGGCCTGGACGAACTGTCCAAAAAGAAATTAGACCCGGAGCATATTTACGAAGATTTGAAACAGCAGTCCGGTATTGCTGCGGAAATAATCAGTACTGCAAAAGAAAATCTTGAAGCAAAATTGCTGGGGAAAGATCAGACAACATATCGGGCAGATGATCGTCCGGAATTGCTTCAGGAGTCTGACCCGGACGTAGATAAAATAAGAGTAGATAACAATACGGGTGAAATTCTGGAGCGAGTTAAGACTGCATTTGTCGGAAAAAATGCCGAGGAATGCTTGTCTGAATTGATTGGAGACGAATACGAAAAGTATTTTAACGATGATAGCGTAGATAAGGTAGAAATCCCGAAAGAGCTTTATAACACAATAAAAGACAAAGTATCCGATAAACTTAACAAGCTGAACGAGGACCTTTCCAGAGCCGAGAACGATTCGGATAGCCAGGAAGCAGAAGCAATAAAAAAGCAGATCATTCAATACAAGACGATTGATTCAAAGGCAGAGAAGAGTAATACGACATCGGAAGAAGCAATATTTGCCAGACTGGAGCCGCGCAGATATATCGGCAGGATGGCAGGGATAGATGCCGTTATAGAGGCAACTGCAGAGGCAGTGGGACCCGCGCTGCATGATGCCGGTATTGCATTTGCTCAATCTCTGACTGAAAATATTCCTGAAATCATGGATAGTAAAATTACCGCACAGGAAGCCATGGTGGATGCAGTAACAGATTCGGCGAAAGCAGGTATAAGTACATACACCACAGTTTTTGTAGACTCATTGACTCATGCTGAAATGGCACCATCAAGCCGTTCGTTAATAAAATCCTTCTCTGTTCCTGAGATTCCCGGTATCTACACCGATTGGGGAATTGACACATATAATTCCATAATGAGCTGTGCGGAAGGAAAAATCGATGTGTCTGAGCTGTCGTATGACCTATCTACAGTAGCAGTTCATATAGATGATATAAGGCACATTGCTGAAACATCTTCGAAAGTTGGGGCTGCTATCGGTGCCAGCGTAGGAGCTGTCCTTCCGGGTGTGAACAGTACTACAGGAGCCGCTGTCGGTGCGACTGTCGGATACGGAGTAGGGGTCGTAGGCGGCATAGTAGTTTATACGGTTGCCGCAGAGGCGCACGCTGCCGCAGTTCAAATCGGTTCCGAAAAAGCTGGTATACTTGCGGAGCAAGCCAAGAAGGCTGCTGATAGCACGATCCGGTTAATTAAAGAAAATGCGCCTGACAAACTGGATGAAGCGTTGCAGGCTGTCAATGATTATGCGTCCAAGTTTAAGTTGCCGTTTAGGGTGGCGCTTCCGACTTGAATATAAAAAACGATTTCACCATTTCCGATTACTCAAGGAGACTCTGCATATGTGGAAGATTAATGATGGCCTGTATATCGGCACAGATGGCTGCAAGAACGGCTGGATCACCTGCATCCTGGATCACGGTGAACTCCGCATGGAACATCATGACTCAATTGAGACACTGATAAATTCATATCCAGAGTTTGATGCATTCTTAATCGATATGGCGGTTGGCCTTAGGACAAGCGAGGATCAGTTAAGACCAGATGATTTTGCGAGGAAGGAATTAGGGACTCGGTCATCCACAGTATTCCCGATTCCCTGCCGACAGGCTGTATATGCTGCCTCTGAGGAAGAACAAAAGAATGCAAATATCCATGTCTTTGGAAAAAGCCTCGCAAAGCAGAGTTTAGCCATCATCCCGAAAATGCGGGAACTGGACGAATTCTTAAGCAACCATCCTCAGTACAAGAACAGGATACTTGAGAGCCACCCGGAGCTTGCATTTGCCAGATTAAAAGGTTCTGTCGTATTGACCAGAAAAAAATATACCGGATTTTGTGAAAGGAAAAAATAATGCAGAAGTATCTCCCGCGAAAGCCTCTTTTCGGTATGTGGGGCAAGGCAAAAGAATTAGGATGCAATCCGGACGACCTGATGGACGCTGCTTGCCTTGCTGTTACGGCATGTCTGACGGCGCACGGCATGTGTGAGATCATTCCGGAGAAGCCGGAACAGGACGATACAGGTTTATATATGCAGCTGACAGTACCGAAAGCAAATGTCAGTCTTCCCTCAAGCGGGCAGAAAGTTGCCGTCGTGACCGGCGGCGCAAAGGGCATCGGAAAATGCATTGCAGAAGAATTCCGTAAACAAGACGTAAGAGTTTATGTGATAGATAAGATACCGGGAGATCACTACGTTGGTGATATTTCTGACAAAGCTGTTCTGGAAAGCTTTGCTGAAAAAGTAATCAGCGAGTCCGGCGGCATTGATTACCTCATCAATAATGCTCTTCCCTTGATGAAGGGTATTGATAATTGCAGTTACGAAGAGTTTCAGTATGCACTGGCGGTCGGTATTACAGCACCATTTTATCTGTCAAAGCTGTTCGCGCCATATTTTCGCAAGGGAGCCTGCA
>CAMYVI010000250.1 GCA_947302185.1 uncultured Lachnospiraceae bacterium | reverse complement strand
GCGCATTCATCTCACGACTTAAGTCACGAGAATTCTGCGTCAGAGATTAAAAAATCCATACAAAAAAATAAGAACCCCCGCTCTGCTTGAGCGGGGGATTTTTATTATGTTTATTATTTCTGAAGAATATCAGTCGTCGGCGCCCTCTGCAAGCTGATCGGCGCGTGCCTTGATTTCCTTCTCCTGAACATCTGCCGGAGCCTGCTCATATCTTGCGAACTCATAAGAGAACTCGCCCTGTCCGCCGGTCATGGAACGAAGGACTGTGCCGTATCCGTCCATTTCCTTCTGCGGGACATCAGCTTCGATGATGGTATTGCCCTTGTGGTCCGGATTCATTCCGAGAACACGGCCGCGGCGCTTATTGAGATCGCCCATTACGTCGCCGGTGAACTTATCTCTTACTTTTACCTTCAGACTGATGATCGGCTCAAGGAGAACCGGACCTGCCTTGAGGAAGCCATCCTTGAACGCCATATGTGTAGCTGTCTTGAATGCCTGCTCGGATGAGTCTACCGGATGATAAGAACCATCATACAGAGTAGCCTTTACGCCGACTACAGGATACGCGGCAAGCGGGCCCTTTGCTACGGACTCTGTGAGACCCTTTTCAACTGCCGGATAATAGTTCTTCGGAACAGCTCCGCCGACGACTTCGATTGCGAACTCGTATGGCTTTGTCTGATCTTCGCTCGGCTCGAAACGCATCTTTACGTGACCGTACTGGCCATGACCGCCGGTCTGCTTCTTGTACTTGCCTTCTACGTCTGACTTCTTGCGGATCGTCTCGCGGAAAGCGACCTTCGGCTCAAGAAGTTCGATGTCTACTTTATAGCGCTCTTTGAGTTTGCTCTTGATGACTTCGAGCTGCTGTTCGCCGATACCGTAAATCAGTGACTGATGATTAGCGGCGTCGAGGACAGACTTGAATGTTGTGTCTTCCGCAGCAAGTTTGCTGAGTGAGGAAGCGACTTTATCTTCGTCACCTTTCTTGACGGCTCTGTAACGCTTTACTGTATAAGGTGTAGAGATAGCAGCTTTCGGATATGCAATCGGCGTAGCTTTCGGTGAGAGGGAATCACCTGTATTTACATCACCGAGTTTAGCAAGAGCTCCGATATCACCGGCAAAAAGTTCCGGAACTTCCTGAGACTTGTTTCCGGTCATGATGTAGAGCTTTCCGAGGCGCACATCGCTCTCCTTCTGTACATCATACAGAGTATCATCTGACTTGAGAACGCCGGAGTTTACCTTGATAAAGCTATACTTACCGATGAACGGGTCGGCGATTGTCTTCCATACATATGCTGTTTTGATCTTCTGGAAGTCATAGTTCGCTTCGAAGATCTCGTTGTTCTTCTGGTTGATTCCGTTCACGCTTCTCTGAGTCGGATTCGGGAACATCTCAACGATATCATCCAGAAGGTTTGCGACGCCGTGAAGATTGACAGCCGCACCCATGCTCACCGGAACGATTGAGCAGTCACGGATATTTGTTGCAAGTGCTGCCGCAACTTCCTTTTCGGAGAACTCTTCACCGCTGAAATAGCGATCCATAAATTCTTCGGATGTCTCGGCTACTGATTCCATCAGAGATTCATGATATGTTTCAAGATACTCTTCAAGGTACTCGGGGACAGGGCATTCTACCTTATCGGCCTTGTTGACAAATTTTCTTCCGCTCTGCTTAACAATGCTTACATAACCGACGAACTTTCCGTTCTCACGGATCGGCATATGGATCGGAGCGACCTTCTTGCCGTAGAGTTCCTGAAGCTGCTCGACGATTGTACGGAAGGAGACGTCGTCGTTATCCATTTCGGTAACGAAGAACATACGCGGAAGATTTCTCTCTTCGCACAGTTCCCATGCCTTCTCGGTACCGACCTGAATACCGTCTTTTCCGGAAACAAGGATTACAGCTGCGTCCGCAACACTGATAGCCTGTTCGACTTCACCTACGAAATCAAAGTAGCCGGGAGTGTCGAGAATGTTAACTTTTACTTTATTCCATTCAACCGGAACGACTGAGCCGCCGATTGAGAACTTTCTTTTGATCTCCTCCTTATCATAATCGCTTATGGTGTTTCCGTCAGTTACATTACCCATACGGTTCGTAATGCCGCCGAGATATGCCATAGCCTCTGTAAGGGTTGTTTTGCCCGAGCCGCCGTGACCGAGTAAGACGACGTTACGGATTCTGTCACTAGTATATACGTTCATGGTAACCTCCTAAACAAAATATGCACTTATTTTACTAGAGTTTAACTCATTATTCAAGTACGATTACTTTTAATTACACTTGATTGAGCTGTAAAGTTTGGCGCCTGTTTCATTCAAAGTGTTAAATCAGAGTCCTATGCACTTTATCTTTTCTGAATATTCTGTTAAGATAGCTTATCGGAAGCAGCGACATGCAATCGCTGAGTTTCATATTGCGCATTCATCTGAAACAAAAGTCACGAGAATTGCGCGATGAAGAATTAAACCTTATTAAGGAGGTTCACACAATGCCATTTGTTAATATTGGCTTTATAGGACTCGGACTCATCGGCGGATCCGTTGCTAAAGCACTGCGCCGTGTCTATCCGGATATATGTATCACGGGTTATAACAGGAACAGAGAAGTTCTCAAAACAGCTCTGTCCGAAGGAACAATTACCGTCGCTGCAGATGAGACGCTTTCTGATTTTGCGGACTGTGATCTGATTTTCCTATGTGTTCCCGTAGTCACGGCATTAGGTTTTATGGAGAGGCTTGCACAGATCAGAAAACCCGGCTCTATTCTGACGGATGTAGGATCTGTAAAAGGAGATATTCACAGATATGTGGACTCGCACAACATGAGCTGCTTCTTTATAGGCGGACACCCGATGGCGGGTTCCGAAAAAACCGGATATGCTGCCGCATCTGACAGACTTGTTGAAAATGCGTGGTATATCCTCACGCCGACTGAAAGCGTTCCCGAGGAGAAAGTACAGGACCTGAAGACTCTGTTGGAAGGTATCGGTGCGCTGCCCCTCATAATGAATTACCGCGAACATGACAAGGTCACGGCAGCGATAAGTCACCTGCCGCATGTCATATCTGCCTCCCTCGTCAATGTCGTGCACGATGCTGACGGACCTGAGGAGTTCATGAAAACGATAGCTGCGGGCGGATTCCGCGATATCACACGGATCTCGTCTTCTTCCCCGCAGATGTGGCAGGAAATCTGCCTCTCGAATCCTGACAATATCTGTGATATGCTTGATATGTATATCACAAAGCTCCTGGATTACAGGGCTGCCATAAGCAGTGAAGATTCCGAAAAACTTCTTCAGATATTCACGGACTGCAAGGACTACAGAGACAGTTTCGATACCAGGGCCGGATCCGTTCAGCGCGAGTTCAGAATATATCTTGACCTGATTGACGAAGCCGGAAGTATTGCGACAGTCGCCACGATCCTCGCAGTCAATTCCATATCCATCAAGAATATCGGTATCGTTCACAACCGGGAATTCGAACAGGGCGTTCTCAGAATCGTATTCTATGAGGAAGCGTCAATGATGAAAGCCATAGATCTGCTCGGAAACCGAGGGTATACTATTTATCATGATTGAGGGAAAAAATATGAAGATACCCATAGCAACATCGCTCCGGGGAGAACTGACGGTACCCGGAGACAAATCTATTTCCCATCGTTCTGTCATGCTCGGCGCAATTGCGGAAGGGCAAACAGAGGTGCGCGGATTTTTAAAGAGCGCGGATTGCCTTGCCACGATAGAATGCTTCAGACATATGGGCATTCGTATAGAAGAAATAACTGAAGAGAACAGATATACGGGGCTTCAGGAATCTGTCCTTATTATATACGGACAGGGATTGAACGGACTGAGAAAACCGGATGTAGAACTGGATGCGATGAATAGCGGCACTACTGCCCGACTGATATCCGGCATTCTTGCAGGTCAGAAGTTCGATTCCTGTATAAAAGGCGATGATTCTCTCCAGAGGCGTCCTATGAAAAGAGTTATGGATCCTCTGAAACAGATGGGATGCAGAATAGAATCCGAAAACGGCAATAATTGTCTCCCGCTCGAAATTCACGGCGGAAAACTGCATGCCATTCACTACTCGAGCAGCGTTGCGTCTGCCCAGGTAAAATCCTGTGTCCTGCTTGCCGGGCTCTATGCTGACGGCCCCACGACATTTTTTGAACCT
>CAMYVI010000249.1 GCA_947302185.1 uncultured Lachnospiraceae bacterium | reverse complement strand
CGACATCATGCCTGCCGGTTATGACATCCCGACTGTTGCACTCGAACTCAGCGAGGAAGAAAACCTGATCGCCAGGATCATGAAAGAGGTTGAAAACAACTATGATTATATCATCATGGATCTTCCTCCTTCGGACGCCAACGAATCCATGCTCGCCCTTGAATATGCCAACTATGTTATTGTTCCCGCCGGAGAAACAGCTTCTTTCAAATCTGTAAATATGATGGTCAATACGGTCAACGATTTCACAGTGAACGGTTATGACCTTGACCTCCTGGGAATTATCATTAATCGATACAGCAAGAACCGCGTCGTACGCCGTGAAAATGAAAACACATTCCGAGACGTTCTCGGACCGCTCATTTTCAGTCAGACGATCCGCGACTCGACCGATATTGAGAAGGCAAACGCATACGGTCTGCCTCTCAGTGCTTATCCCAAATGCGATGTCGGCATGGACTGGACCCGGCTTTCCAGAGAGATCGTGAAGAGAATCGACGAAAAAGAGAAATAAGAACCGATTCCTTCCCCTCAGCGGCACCGGATTCTGACAATCGGGTCATCAATCTTAATCAATGACGAAGCATTCCTCAGGCGAAAGTCTGTTATGAGGACCGCACCGCGGGGATGCTCGTAGGATTCGGATCGGCTGAGATCAGCTGACCTGAATCCTTCGCCGGGTCCTGCAAACGAGACCCGGATTTTCAGGAGGAGACCATATGGCATTAAAACGAAAAATCGGCGAGACTCAGGCTTCAAGAATGGCCAGGCAAAGGCTTGAAGATACAAAACAAAAAATTACTTCTGAGACTGTTTTAAAAATCCCGGTCGAAAAACTCGTTGAGAACAAATTTAACTCTGAAATTCCCGTCGAAGACCTGAACGAGCTGGCGGAGTCCATCCGTGAGGTCGGGCTCATGAATCCGGTCCTCGTCTACGCAAGGGAAGACGGATCCTATGAAATCATTTCAGGGCACAGAAGAGTGCGGGCGATGCGGGATATTCTCAATCTGTCAGAGATTCCCTGTATAAAGAAGAAATACCCTCCGGATGTGAGGACACGGTTCCGGGAACATGCTGACGCCAATGTCCAGACACGCAAAAATGATGTCCGTTTCTGGCAGGCAGAGATCAGGATTGCACGGGATATACTGCATGACGAAGGTTTTTCCGGTACTAAGGACGAGGAAGTCGCTGAAATCTCTTCCATGCTTGGAAAAGGCGCTTCCAAAATGCAGATCTATCGCTACGACGGTCTGAAAAAGCTCAGCGAAGAGGTCCTCGCGCTCGACCGCTACGGTCTTTCCCCGAATACACTATACAATGCGGTAGGCCTGGACAGTCAGGAACAGAGACTTCTGGCAGAAAAAGTGTCAGCCTTAATGGATGCTGCGGAAGATCCTTCCATGTCAAGAGCAGAGTTCAATGCGGTCGTTCACAGCATAAAGGAACTGCGGAAAGGAAAAAGTCAGGATCTGGCAAAGAAGGAAAAGGCAGATGAGACCAGAACGCCATACGAATCTCAGCTCATCAAATCCTCCGAAACATTCCTGAAGCGGCTCATGAAGGCAAGATCCGAAGAAGAAAAAAAGGCTGCCTTACAGGAACTCCGTTCTCTGAGGATCAGACTTGATGAGGCAGAGAAGAAGCTCACAGGCGGGCAGTGACAGAACATATGTTTTTATATCTGTGAAGGCTACTCTGCGATGACAGGAAAGAGCAGAAGAGAAAGAAAAAGAATAGATAAGGAATCCGGGCCGCAGTGGAGCTTACTCCGCCGGTCCGGATTTTTTCATGCCATTATTCATTTTTACTATCACGGTGATAGTAACTTGACGCATAAAAATGTAAGCCCTATTATAATATCAGAACTTATATGAATTTGCCGGTTTGTTCCCGTAAGGGGCTCTGTCTGTTCAGTATCCTCAGCAAGGGTTTTCCGGAACAGCAATCATCCGGCAGGATCATCTTATACTCAATCTTATGGTAATCAACGTCTGACTTGAATAAGGGGAATATAAAATTGGGGAAAATAATCGTATTCATGAATGAGAAGGGAGGATTAGGCAAGACGAGCCTGGTCTTTAATGCCTGCCATGTCCTCTCGGGAAATAAAAAAAAGAAACGCGTCCTCGCGATCGATATGGATGCTCAGATGGCAAATCTGACCTATTTCACAGGGACTGAAAAGCGGGAAGATCTTCCGACTATGTATAACGTCCTTCTCCAGGGCGGAGATATTCATGATGCCATCGTGACAGTAAAAGAGAGGTTCGACCTGATTCCTGCCACCGTCAATGTGGCCAATATCAGCAGCTTCGCCAAGGTGTCCAGAATGCGTAAAGTCATGGATTCCATCCGTGATGAGTATGATTATATTATCATCGACGTGAGTCCATCGCCAAATCACTGTCACACACTTGCGCTTGCTGTCAGTGATTATATTCTTATTCCGGTCAATCCGGATGTCACCTCACTCAAGGCGAACGAAGGAATGATGGAGACGATCGAGGAAGTCCGTGATTCCAGCAATCCCCGGCTTAAGGTGCTCGGTATTCTTTTCAATAAAAATGAAAACCGAACGAACCTCGGCAGCAAGGTCAGAGCCCTGACGGAAAGATTTGCCGAGAATCTGGATACCATCGTCTTTGATACAAAGATCCGCCAGAATGTCGCGCTCAGCGAATGTGTGGCCGCCCATATGGGCATCACGGAGTATTCTCCCAGAAGCAACGGCGCAAAAGACATCTGCGCATTCGTAGATGAATTCGTAAGGAGGCTCGAGGACGATGGCAGGTAAAAAGAAGCTGGACCTGAGCGAATTCGAATCCCCGGCAAAAAAATCGGGTGAAAAAGCTCTGAAGCGCAGAATGATCGAAGATACCGCAAAGGCAGGAGCGGAGAAGGACAGGGTCCTCAACATTCCCTGTATATTAATTCATGAATCACCGCTCAATAAAGAGATTCCTCTCACAGATCTCGATGAACTGGCCGAATCGATCCGCCTGTACGGGCAGCTGACACCGGCCGGGGTCTACGAGAAGGAGGACGGCACATACGAGCTCTATGCCGGACATCGCCGGCTGCACGCAATTCGGGATATTCTGAAAGAGGAAACGATCGCCTGCGTTACAAAGCCGTATACGAACGATGCGGGCACCCGATTCGGAGAACATCTTGATTCAAACCTGCAGTCCAGAGAGAAGGATATCCCATTCTGGATGGCAGAAATCGAAAATGCACTTGATCTTATTCGAAGCGACGGGAAGAAGAGAAGCATCGATGCGGAGATGGACGAGATTTCTCTTATGTTCCGTAAACACGGCCTTAAAAAAGGCTTTTCAAAGGCCGGAATTTATCGCTATTACGGTCTGAGAAAACTTACACCGGAGCTTCTTGATACATACCGTTACGGACTGGAAGCCCCGACGCTCTATAAGGCAGTCAACCTGACAGAGGCTGAGCAGAATACGCTTGCAATGCAGATCGACGAATATGTGAAGGCACATGCGGGAAGCTCGGAGGAAAACATAAAGTTTCCGACAAGGTTATTTCAAAGCACCGTCGACCGCCTTGTAGCCGCCAGAGAAGAACCTCAGGCAAGACCGGGCAGAAAGAGGCGCAGTTATGCTGAGCAGCTGAAGGATGTACAGACCTCCTATATTGCAAAACTTGGTGCCGCAAGAACGAATAACGAGAGAAGAGAAGCGGAGGAGTCGATCCGCCGTACAATTGCGGCACTTGAAGGACTGCTGAATACACTGAAGGATTAGGACCGCAGATCTGTGTCTTTCTTTCTTTTTCGTCAGAAATGATCTGCAGCCCAGTCGACAGCATGTGATGTCTGCTGAATTTTTCAGGTGATTTTCTGGTAACTGTATATGCGTATTTGAATACGTATATCAATATTCATAGAAATATCATTTTGATACTCATATATACTTGTACAGGTCATTTATAGAAGGAGAGAACAGAAGTATAAGAGAGACAATACATCTTTCTTTATGTACAATCATTCCATAAATAACAATATATACAATATTGGAAAATGCGAAGTCTGAAAACCCGCACAGCTGTCACAAAAAACGGGATTTCAGACTTCTTTTTTATTTCCTTCTGAGCAAAGATCTTTCCGGAGATAAGAAATCCACATTTGAAAATTGGAATTCACACGGGATCAGAAAAAGACACTTTCCGAAAACGGAAAA
>CAMYVI010000248.1 GCA_947302185.1 uncultured Lachnospiraceae bacterium | reverse complement strand
CGCAGCATAGCGCCGGTCAGCATAGCCATGGGATTGGTGTAATTCAGGAGCCATGCATCCGGACATACATCCTCAATATCTCTGGCGAAATCCATCATTACAGGGATCGTGCGCAGAGCTCTGAATACGCCGCCTACGCCAAGCGTATCCGCAATGGTCTGCTTAAGACCATACTTCTTAGGAATCTCAAAGTCTGTAATCGTGCAGGGATCATAACCGCCGACCTGAATGGCATTGACCACATAGTTGGCACCTGCGAGTGCCTTTTTACGATTATCGACCCCCAGATACTTCTCGATTCTTGCCTTGGATCCCGCATTCCTGTTAATGGCCTCCAGCATAGCTGCGGACTCGTCAAGACGCACCGGGTCGATATCATAAAGCGCAATCGTGCTCTCGCAAAGAGCCGGTGTCATCATGCTGTCACCCAGCACATTTTTAGCAAATACGGTTGAACCGGCTCCCATAAATGTTATCTTAGGCATAACTCATTCCTTCCCGATATGCTCATCTTCTTTGTTGCAGTTATCAACTACCATCTAAATTATACTGCCTGTGACTCCACTGTACAATAACTCCGCCGTTCACCTGCTCAAGATCACTCTGTTTCAAATTTTCTGCTCTTTCTGCTTGTCTTCCGTCTTTAATCTCCTCTCTGCTACAAAGCAGCTTCTTTTTTTGAGCCTATTGTAAAAAAACAAGGTTTCTGCTTTGGCACTGCTCCATGATTGCTATACGTTCTTCCTCACTGCAGTCGACAGTTAAAAATACTGTCAGATCGTTAAATCCATCATAGCTTTCGCACTCGCAGTCATAGAGACCAAGGTAATTTAGGCTGGGCAGTAAAGATACCCAGCCGAAATCCTTTATCCGGACATGGGAAAGGCCAAGATATTCCAGTTTTGGCAGATGCGGATCGATAATCTGCATATCTATAAGTGCCGTTGAGTGACAATAAAACGCTCTCAGTTCCGAAAGAACTGACAGATCATCCAGACTGAGGCCATAGCAATTGTAAACGCGAATATTCTTCAGAGGAACTTTTAACAGCGCGGTCAGAGCATCGGGCGTAAAATCAGATATATCGAGCGAAGACAAAGAAGTAAAGCCGCTTAACTCCGCAGGGTTCTTCAGGCCGACCAAATGAATGCCAAGATATTCAAGAGGACAATTTTCCAGCCCGGCAAGGGAAGTGATCCCTGTGCCGCTGATATTGAGTGAATGCAGTTCAGGGAGGGTGGAGATAACTTCTGTATCTTCAATGTTCAATCCCGGAAGACTCAGGCTGCGGAGCGAGGTATTATTCTGAAGCGGCGACAGATCCGTCAGAGGATTGTAACCCAGCCCCAATTCCTCTATAGCGGTATCTTTTAAGGGGGAAATATCCCTAATCCGCTGGAAGTAAAGGCTGAGCGAGATAAGGTTCGGCATATGGGAAATATCTTCCAGAGAGGAGATTGTTCCCCGTTGATGATAGAGCCCTGTACTATGGAAATCCTCATTATGGCAGAATGGTTCATCACCTCTGAACACAAAATCGTCTTCTTTCGAGTAAACTTGCTGCCCCATAATGCGAAGAGATGTGATCTGCATGAGATCTTCTTCTGTCACAGGAACATTCTCCTTGTTGAGAATCTGCCTGACAGCCTGCTCGATCAGTGGTTCATGAAACGTGTAAACAGGAGAAACTGCAGCGCTATCGCCGGCAGCTCCGGTATCGTTTTTGTTTTCCTGAGAGTCACTGTCCACGGAATCCGTGTTCTCTGATACAACATCGGTTTCATTTTCCCGGGGAATCGCTGCCGCGTCTTTATGCCAAGTGTTATAGATCATCCCCCCGGTCAGTACCAGACCGACCGCAATGAGACCTGCAAGGATTCGAAAAGGCCAGCGAGAAACAGGGCGCTTACTTTCGGATTGTGAATGGGTACCATAGCGGGCGGAGGTAAGATCTGAAAGGAGCTCCCCGGCAGACTGGTAACGGCTGTCCGGATCGAACATGGTGGCTTTCCTTGCGATGCGCGAAATGACCGGATCGAGGTCAGAGAGACTTTTTTCTGATATCTCATATTCGCCCGTTATGCAGTAATGAAGGAGAACTCCCATGGAGTATAAATCGCTCCTCGTATCGGTCTCACGATATCCGAACTGCTCCGGCGGCGCTGTGATTCTTGTGCCCATGATCACGGTATCACTACTTTTTTCTCCGTCATAAAAACGGGAAATCCCCATATCAATCAGATGGCAGATCCCATCCGGATCCACGACCACATTCTGCGGCTTGATATCCCGATGAATAATCGGCGGAGTCAGCTTATGCAGAAAATCCAGCAGTTCTGCCAGCTGGATCAGATAATCGAGTGCCTGGTTCTTAGGGATTCCCGGCTTTGTAAGGCCGGATTCGCATAGTTCTTCCAGAGTTTTTCCCTGAATATAGCTTCGAATATAGTAATGGACATGTTCGAATTCCTGCATACTGAAGACTGTCGGGAAAGTTGAAGCGGCAGGGTGTTCCTGATTGTGGATAAACTCCAGAATATTTTTCTCATCGATCAGTGCTTTGACATATAACAGATCGGAAGCGGTTTTCAGTAAAACGAACCTGTCTGTATCTTTCTGTCTGAGAAGACAGGTAGCAGACTGTTCAGAGTATTTCAGGCAGGATGATACCTCGTAATGAGCGGACAGGGAAGGCGGGAGCTGTAACGCGTATGAATCAGCTATAGCCTCTATTTCTGTGTATATATTTTCTGAAGATGTAGTCCCCGGATTCATGGTAAATTTGATTCCTCCTGATACAGCGGAGCCAGATCGAGACTTAGCAGGAGGTGATTTGCCTCCTGCATGGAATAATTCTTTTCAATTGCGTAAATCAGTGCTGCGTCTCTTAAAATCTTCGGATAAAGCATCCCGGTCGAAGCCAGCCTGAGGAGCTGCTGTGTTTCATCAAGGGTCGCATGAATACAGAATGCTATACGGATGACGGTATTTCGGGAAGGATTTTTTTTATGTCCGCTGAGAAGGTGATAAAAATAGGAGCGCTCAAAACGGCTCTCTTTGATGACATCTGTCGCGGAGAAACCATGGCGCTTCATTACTTCATACAGGTAGTTGTTGAAGACCGGAAAATCATTTATTTCGTCCATGAACTGCATCACTTCTGAGAAGTGTCCGGAATTTTTAATAAAGTCCAAAAGCTCTGAAGTGGTGATCTGGTCTTTTTCGTGTTCTATCATCGTTAATAAACGGCGCTCCCTCAATGTGCATAGTTGATAATCAAAAATGATAGCTTAGAATACTTGTATTATTATAAGAATATTTTATGACAAAAGGCAAGTCATGTCACGGAAAAGTCTTCTGTCGGGACACCAAAAGAAGGGGGCGTATTGATATAGTAATGTAAGAGTTACAAATCATTCACAAATCATTACTATTATCGAGGGGGTGCGCAAATTGAAGAGAAAGTGGGTAAAACTGTTTGCGGCAGGCTGCGTCGTGTCAATGCTCGCAGCAGTTCCGGGGATGCAGGTGATGGCTGATGAACTCATAGAGGATGCTTTATCAGTCGCAACTCTGTCAGACGAAGTGACAGACATAGCTGAAATACAAAGCGGGGAACTGTTAAGTGACGAAGACAGAGCCCAGGATGTGTCGGCAGAAGTATATGACGAGGAAATCGTCGGAGCCGGAAGAGTTACGGTCGGCGATCGAGTTAGCGCGTCATTTGATGAAGCAACGGGAGCTGTTGCATTCTACTCCAATAACGGTACGCTGCATGGTAACTGGGTCGATGAACTTGAAGTAGACAGAAACGACATTACATCGATCGAAGTTGCCGATGGCACTGTCTTTCTGCCGGAAGACGCAAGAGGGGTGGTTGAAGACGACGAAGACTGGTATTATCAGTTCTTCGGAGGACTGGAGAATCTGGAAACTTTTGTCGCGTCCGGTTTCGACACATCATATGTCAGGGATATGGGCTATATGTTCGTTTACTGCCGAAGTCTCGAAAGACTCGACCTGAGCGGATTTGATACGTCGAATGTAGAGCAGATGTACGGTATGTTCCAGGAATGCTACAACCTCATAGAAGTCGACCTCAGCGGATTTGACACGTCAAAAGTAGAACAGATGTGGCAAATGTTCTGGGACTGCCACAGCCTTACAGAGCTGGACCTTAGCAGTTTTTCCACGCCTTCACTGTCGGGCAGTAT
>CAMYVI010000247.1 GCA_947302185.1 uncultured Lachnospiraceae bacterium | reverse complement strand
TATCATGGATTTTACATTTGACGTATCGAAGAATACTATGTTCAAATCAGTAAGACTGGTGCATCCGCAAAACATATTATCCATGTTAGTGCACTTCGATGTATCTAAGTTGGACAGATCTAAAGACTTCAAGCTGCTGCATTCATAGAACATATAGGACGCATCTGTTATCTTTGAGTAGCCAAAATGGCTGAGGTCCAGCGTTTTTAGATTACTGAAACTATGAAACAGCCCGCATGAATCAGCCGGACAATAGACTGTTCCGGATGCGACTTTAATCGATTTTATTTCGAATGGATTGAGACCGGCCTTACTGGCCCAGCCGGGCCAAAGAGTTCCTCCATTCGAAGTAAGTACTATCGCTCCCGTAGAAGAATCAAATGTCGCTGTAACGTTCGTGCCTACAGTTATCGGCTTTCCGACCAGATCCTCTGATTCGGGATTCTCATCAATGCTCGGTGTGATATCCTGTGGGTCTGTTTCCGGTGCCGGTTCCTCAGCATATTCGTCTGTGTCCGGAGCTGTATCGGAAATTGTTTCTTCGATGACAGGGGCTGCATCATCAATTGTTTCATCGACTGTTCCATCAACTGTCTCATCGACGATTTCTTCGGCTGTGTTTTCAGTTTCCTCGACAATGATTTCGTCCGGTGCGGTGTCAGGTTCCGGCTCCGTGATTTCCGTAGCCGCAACGCCAGCTGTGTCTATCGATGATGCATAGAGCGTGGATGGGCACATTGTGAAAATCATGAAGAGTGAGAGTATAATTGTCAGATGTCTTTTTAGTACATTCATTTCGTTGCCTCCTTCCTCGGTTGGCAATAAAGCGATTTAAAAGCCGCTTTAAATGATTAGAGCACAAGAATATTATAGCAGTATTAACAGACAAAATGATGTATACATATAAAAATTTGTAAAAATAGATGTGAACAGATGGCAGGTCCGATGTTGTGGACCTGCCATCTGTTATTCATACCAGACAAAGTTGCTTTTCTTGAGCCGGATATTGCCGGCCGGACTTGGATTTCATGTATTCATGGTGGCAAATGAACAGCAGTTATTATAAAATAAAACTGTACACTGTCATGAGCAAATGGAGTGAGCACTACATACTGCATCCGTAAAGGAAGCACTTAAAAAGATTGCATTTGCAGAACAGGCGAGCCGCTAAAGGGAGGATTTTTGTATGGATATCAGGGACATCGGAAGCATAGATTTTGGATCTCTGGAAACTGAAGAGGCGAAGGCACTGGGGATCAACGTCCTGTTCCGGGAGGAGGACGGCACCTATGACTGGATCTACTGTATGAACATGATGAAGAACACGTCCATGATGAAGTTCATATTCAAGGTCGTTGCCATCTGCTTTATCCCGGTAACAGCAATGCTGCTGTTTTTGTCCTGGGGCTCCGATGAATTTGCGATGATGGTGGGCATACTTGCGGCGTGTTTTGGAGTGGTGATGCTTATTACACTGTTCTCCGTTTGGTTCGTCAACACGATATATAAAGGCAGCTACATGCTCGTATATCAGATGAACAATGATGCAATCATGTTCTCTCAGACGACGGATCAGGCTGCGATGACCAGAACGATCGCGGGCGCGTCCGCCGCGGTAAATGCCGCGGGAAACAATATTGGCGGTGTGATTGCAGGAACCGGCCTCGCAATGAGTCCGAATGTGCACATAGCTAAATTTGCAAAAGTATCATCCGTCAGAGGAAACAGAGCGGATAACCTGATCTGGGTAAATACTTTCCTGCAGTCTCTGATGATATACGTTCCCGATGAGTTCTATGACTTTGTATGGAACTACATCAGGGAGCGCTGCGACAGAGCAAGAATAAGTGAACGCTGATTAATATCAGCGTTCATATTTTTCGGAGCCTATTCTTACTCGAACGTATTCTTTTACAAATGCTGCATCCTCCAAAGGCGCATACATTGTGTAAGTGGTTATTCCCTCCTTTAGAATGATTGCATTTTCCTTCTCCGATGCCCATTTTACTTTGTCGAAGAAGACGACTGCGTCACCGCCTCTTGTGGCGTGCTTGTGACGGATACAGTTATCGTCCATTTCATATGAGCGGGTATCACTGCCAAGCGCGAGATATCCGATGAGGGCCGGCATACCGAGGATCATCCCGTAAATTAAGAGGATGAACAGCAGAAGGGTGCCGGGGCTGGTCAGACCTTCTCCCCCGAAGACAAAAAAGAAAATCATGATCGCGCTGACTACAGTGGCGACAATTGCTCCGATTATATTCATAAATTTATAGTGGACAAGGGCCTGCTCCCGGGACAGGGTGTATTTCCATCGATATACACGGTCGGGACCCTGTACAACGCGGTCTGTGCTTTCCGGAGTATTTTTATTGGTCATAGTCATCACTCCACTGTGTTATTCGTGTGTCAAATTATCAGTATGCAAGTATTATTCGTACGTCACAAATAGTCATTAATCGTAGATGATTTTTGCGTTCACGCAGCGTTCAGTAATGTAGTTCCATACAAAATTGTAGGCGCTTTTCGGTACATAGACCTGCTGATACTGGAGGAACGTGTTCACCCAGATCAGGTTATCCGCTCTCTTTCCTTTGACGGAGCGGACTTTTTCGAACTTGGAGTGGTAGGCATTTGCTCTGAGCGTCATACCGGTCCCTGAAATAACGCCTCCGGTATTGCCGCCTGCGGCGCTGACTGCAGCCGATGCCGCTGCGATCGCTCTGGTCATCGCGGCCTGATCAGTCGTCTGCGAGAACGTGATTCCCTCGTTGTTCATCTGATAGATCAGCATGTATTTGCCACCGTACATTGTGTTGACAAGCCATATGGCGAATACAACGACCAGCAGCACACCGCCAAAGCTCAGCATGGTGATAAGGAACGTGGACATCGAGAGCCGGGAGCTTGCCGCCATCCAAATCATCATGATAACGATTGGCAGGAAACAGAGACCGACAATTTTAAAATAAAACGAGAACATGGACCTTTCTTTCACCATGTTCATGCAGTAGATCCAGTCATAAGTGCCGTCTTCTTCCTCAAAGATAGCATTTAGGCCTAGTGCTTCTGCTTCCTCGGTCGTCAGCGACAGAAAGTCAATCTCTTCAATGCTTTTATTGTTCATGGCGGTCCTCCGTGGCATGGCAGGGGCTGTGTCTGTTGGAGCCTTACTTTTCAGTAGCCGGCACTCTCGAGAATACGGCAGGCAACTTTTTATATATTATAGTGCAATTTTCGCAGAGCGTACACATTTTAATGATATATATTACTCAGATGTGATTTGCATCTGCTGTGATTCGGAATGTTTCCCCTATAAATGATCTGTAATGCGTCGCTGACGGATCGAAAGTGGGTATAATGTGCCGGCATAGTGGCATGTAGATTTTTCGTGTATCATATTGTAAGATTGGATCAATAAGTTATCATTCATTAGATTCCAGATGGAGAAGTAGCTGGCTTATTCTGCGACGCAACTGTGTGAGACTTCAAAACGATACCTGTAAAGAGGAGGTGTTCCGCTATGAGAGGCAAAGATAAATGCAAGATTTTGAAAGAAATCCGTCAGCGCATCGCCGATGAAAATGATATCCCATATGTTACCCGCGAATGCAGCTATCAGGGAGAATGCACCGGGACCTGCCCTCGCTGCGAGAGTGAACTTCGGTATCTGGAGCAACAGCTCGAGCGCCGCAGGAGCCTCGGAAAGCGGGTGAGCGTCGCCGCGTTATGCGTTGGCATGGCTCTGGCTTCAGCCGGATGTGCTCCGTCTGTCAAGCAGCCCACAGAATCAATGCAGACAGACCTGACAGGCGAAGTCGGCCCGGATGAGTCGAATATTGAGGGCTTGGGCGGGGCAGCCGTGGATCCCGGGTCGAATGTTGAGGAACTGTCCGGTGAGGTCGATATTTATGAGCCTGCTTCGGAACCGGATTCAGTGTATCCGACCGGAAATGATCTGACAGGCGCGGTCAAGGAGCCTGAACCGGATTACATTGAACTTTCCGGCGATGTCGCCTACCCTGATGGCTATGATTCCGCAGGTTCAGAAGATATCATGGTCACGACAGAGGGCGAAGTTGCGTGGCCTGAGGCATAAAATATGGATAATCTGCATTTTCCCCTGCTTGCCCTCGCGCGGCTGCGAATGGGAACGGATGGCAAGGGTGTAACCACGCTCGCAGCCGGTGCCGGATGTCCGCTCAGCTGCCGCTACTGCA
>CAMYVI010000246.1 GCA_947302185.1 uncultured Lachnospiraceae bacterium | reverse complement strand
ACGCACTTGCTGATATCACAGACAAGTTCATAGTTGAAACGTCCGGAAATGTCACCGAGCTCCTCTGCCGTGATGCGAAGATCTCCCTGCTTTCCGAGAAGAACGACTTCGTCTCCTCTCGCCGCCCCGTCTATATGGGAGACATCGACCATGAACTGATCCATGCATACCCTGCCGAGTATCGGTGCTTTTTCTCCTCTTATCAGTACATAACCTTTTCCCGAAAGCAGCCTGGGATATCCATCGGCATATCCGACTGGAATCGTAGCGATTCTCATTGTCTTTTCTGCCGTGAATGTGCCTCCGTAGCTCACTTCATCACCTGCCTCGATATTCTTTACATAGGAAATGTGGCTGATAAGACTCATGACCGGTTTAAACGGAATGATATCTTTCTCAACATCGCAAGAAGGCATAAGACCGTACACAGTAATACCTGCGCGGACCATATCTTTATTCGCATTCCTCATACGTATGATCGCAGCACTGTTGCTGACATGATGGATCGGTATATCGACCCCTTCGGCTTTCACTTTATCTGCAAATGCGTCGTATCTTTCAAGCTGTTTTAGCGCGGGGTCGATACTCACTTCATCCGCCCTCGCAAAGTGCGTGAACAGACCTTCAATCTTCAAATTAGGAAGATGCGATATCCTGACGACTTCACCGACTGCTTCATCGTTATCTCTGAATCCGATCCTGCTCATGCCGGTATCCAGCGCTATATGGATCAGCGCTCTTTTTCGTGCCGTAAATGCTGCTTCCGAAACCTTTTCGGCTGTCTCGTAATCAAATACACATATTCTTACATCTTCCCTGATAAGTTCCTCGTAGAACTCATCGAAAGTGTAACCGAGCAGCATCACCGGTTTTCTGATGCCGGCCCTCCGCAGCCTGAAAGCCTCATCCGCAGCAGCAACCGCATAGCCCCAGATATAATCATACGGCTCCATGAGTTCAGCGATCTGAACGCTCCCGTGGCCGTAACCGTCAGCTTTGATAACAGCGGTGATCTTACATCCCGGATTGATATTTGCCTTCATATTCTCAAAATTATATAGAACTGCATCAAGGTCGATATCTGCCCTGATTCTGCTGTATTTCTTCATAGCCCGCCTCCTCTTTATCAGTATCTTGCTTTTTCCGCAACCGGCCGTGCAGAAGGATCTTTCCCGACGACATCCTTCAGATGCGCAATGATATCAGAGGCGATCACGTTGCGTCTGCCTCCCTCATCCGAAGCGGCGTCTCCGGCTTTTCCGTGAATATAGACCGACAATGGTGCTGCTGCGAGAACATCACAGTTCTGCGCAAGAACTCCGGCAAGGATGCCCGAGAGGACGTCTCCGCTGCCTGCCGTTGCCATTCCGTCGTTCCCGGACATATTGATGAATACTCTCCCATTGGGAAGCGCGGTGCAGGTCCGGGCATCCTTCAATACACACACCACGTCGCAGGATGTGGCAAGATTGATGGCTGCCGACACCGGATCTTCTTTCAACTCGGAAATCGTACGCCCTACAAGGCGCCCCATTTCTCCCATATGGGGGGTTATGAACGCCATTCCCCGGTATTCTTTCAGAAGTTCTGTCTTTCCGTACAGACAATTTATACCATCTGCATCGAGAACGAGAGGTAATACGGAGACATTCAGAACATGTTTCACTATACTCTCCGAAATATCACCGGTAGAAAGACCCGGTCCCATACAGATTACGTCCGCCCAGTCGAGATTTTTGTCGATAGCGTCTTCCGCTTCCACTGCGTTATTGTAAGTAGTAAGGAGCGCCTCAGGCAGCTCTCTCTGGATGATTTCCCGGTTATCTTCCACAGTCACTACACGGACCATCCCCGCACCCATTCTCATGGCGGATAAAGCGGAAAAATAGGCCGCTCCGGACATGTTTTTCGATCCGGCAATCACAAGTACTTTTCCGAATGTCCCCTTATTGCCGGAAGATATCCTCTTCGGAAGATAGGAAGGGATATCGCTGTCGTCAAGACTGTAGATACGCGGTCCGCTTTCGTCTCTTCTGTCCTTTCTGGGTTTCCACGGATCGTCATTCCACATATCTGCAATACCGATTTCGGCAACTACCACTCTGCCGGAATAATCGGCGCCGGGATAAAGAAGCATTCCGGGTTTCGGAAGCTGCATCGTGACGGTTACGTCCGCCTGAACGGCCAGGCCGCAGACCCGTCCCGTATCGGCGTGAATTCCGGATGCGATGTCAGCCGCTATGACAAACGCACGCGATGCATTGATCCTCCCGATCACATCCGCATAAGCGCCTTCGATATCTCTGGAGAGTCCGATTCCGAACAGAGCATCTACAATGACATCATATTCCGCAAAAGTCGACTTACGGACTTCTTCTATTCCCAGTTTTCTGCAGATTGAGACCTGAAGCTTCATTTCGTCCGTAAAATTCGATTCCTTACCTACAAGATAAATGTCAGCCCGGAAACCTTTGAGAAACAGAATCCTGGCACAAGCCGCTCCGTCCCCTCCGTTATTTCCGCTGCCGCAGACACATAACACTCTTCCGTTCCTTCCGGATTTTTCGAGGTATGAGATCACTTCTTCGGCTATCGCCAGCGAAGCCCGCTCCATCAAAACGCTGGATGGTACACCCAGCTCTGTAATCGTATATTGATCTCTCGCTTTCATCTGCGCTGCTGTCACAATATGTCTCATGGGCACCTCCCGTAATTCCTGCAAGTAAGATTTCATTACTGAACACATTCAGCCGCAGAGGCAGAATAGAAGAATAATTTAACGGAAATATTATAAACCCTTAAAATCGCCTTTGCAACGACAGACAAGTTTCAGTGGCAAAAGAAGCGGAACTCATGTATACTTTGCATGTATCGGAGGAATTCATCATGATTTTAAATATTCAAAAAGTTTCAAAGACTTTTCCGGGAAATGAAGTTCTGCGGGAAGTCTCCTTTCATATAGAAGATAATGAAAAAGCTGCGCTTGTCGGCATTAACGGTGCCGGCAAATCCACGCTGCTGAAAATCATAGTCGGAGAAATCGGATGTGATGACGGTACAGTCGTCCTCGCCAAGGATAAAACTCTCGGGTATCTCGCACAGCATCAGGATCTGACCGGCGAAGCCACGATATATGAACAGCTGATGCGGGTCAGGCAGGATATTCTGGAATTATCCGCGAAGATGACGGATTCCGAAAAAAGGATGGCGCACCTGAACGGAGAAGCTCTGGAGGCGGAAATGTCTTCTTATGCAAGAATGCAGGAGTCTTACGACCGCCTGAACGGATACGCCTATAAATCCGAAGTAGTTGGCGTTCTCAAAGGACTCGGGTTTGTTGAGGAGGATTTCGGAAAAAAGGTCGCGACGCTCTCCGGAGGGCAGAAGACCCGGGTCGCACTCGGCACTCTGCTGCTGACGAGCCCGGATATTATTCTGCTCGACGAGCCTACCAACCATCTCGATATGAACTCCATTGTCTGGCTCGAGACCTATCTTATGAACTACAGGGGCGCAGTTCTGATAGTATCCCATGACCGTTATTTCCTGAACCGCGTCGTCACCAAGGTCGTTGAAATAGACCACGGTTCTGCCAGGACATACGAAGGGAATTACGATTCCTACAGCCGAAAGAAAGAAGAGATCCGTCATGCTGAGTACCTTGCATACATGAAAGCCGAACAGGAAAGACGTCATCAGGAGCAGGTCATAGCCAAGCTTAAACAATTCAACCGAGAAAAGTCTATCAAAAGAGCCGAGAGCAGGCAGAAAATGCTCGACAAGATGGAAATGCCCGACAAGCCTTCAGGCGAAAATGCGGTGATGGGGCTTTCATTTGTACCCGGAACAGAGTCCGGAAAAGATGTTCTGACAGTTACCGGGTTATCGAAGGGGTTCGGAGAATCAGAACTTCTAGAGGATATTTCATTTGAAATAAAAAAAGGCGAGCATGTCGCACTGATCGGCAATAACGGAACAGGCAAGTCCACTTTGCTTAAGATACTGAACGGAGTATATGAGCCTGACCGCGGCGAATATATTCTCGGAACTAATGTCATCACAGGGTATTATGACCAGGAAATGCATGTTCTGCATCCGGATAAGACGATTTTTGATGAAATCTCTGACGATTATCCGTCTCTCAACAATACAAAGATACGAAGCGCACTGGCAGCTTTCCTCTTCACAGGTGAAGATGTATTCAAATACATCAGGGATCTCTCAGGC
>CAMYVI010000245.1 GCA_947302185.1 uncultured Lachnospiraceae bacterium | reverse complement strand
CAATGCGGCAAAATCAGAGGCAAAGACTTCCGAGATCACTTATGTTGACGGGATGGAGAAGACATACCTGAGTGCTCTCATGGCAAAGCTGAAGGACGGTATAAAGATGGAATTCGAAGTATCCCGTCTTGATCCGCTCTTTAAGAGTCAGGATGATTATGCCGTCTTCAAAGCACGTCAGGACCGCTACCAGGTAGAAAAAGGAATTCTGGCTTCCTATCGCGGAAAAGCATATCTCGGGATTGACGCCGGAAGTACTACGACCAAAACGGCATTGATTTCTGAGGACGGAAAGCTTCTTTATTCGACATACGGAAGCAATCACAGCAATCCTCTGCAGACTTCCATTGATGCAATAAAGGAAATATATGCTCATATGCCGAAAGGCGTTGAGATTGCTGGATCCTGCTCTACCGGTTACGGAGAAGCACTGATCAAATCGGCGCTCATGCTCGACGAAGGGGAGGTTGAAACAATTTCGCACTATTACGCAGCCTCTTTCTTTGACCCGAACGTAGACTGTATTCTTGATATCGGCGGTCAGGATATGAAATGTATCCGCATCAAAGACCACGCTGTAGATGACGTCATGTTGAATGAGGCATGCTCCTCGGGATGCGGATCTTTTATAGAAAATTTTGCGAAGACCCTGAACTATTCTGTGCAGGATTTCGCAAAAGCGGCGCTTTTCGCCGAGCACCCGATCGACCTCGGAACGCGATGTACGGTCTTTATGAACTCAAAAGTGAAACAGGCTCAGAAAGAGGGCGCCACAGTTGCCGACATCTCTGCGGGACTGGCATACTCGGTCATAAAGAATGCGCTCTACAAGGTAATAAAAGTTTCAGACGCGTCTGAACTCGGTAAAAATATAGTCGTTCAGGGCGGCACTTTCTACAATGATGCCGTACTGAGAAGCTTTGAGAAAATCGCCGACTGCCAGGTCATAAGACCTGATATCGCAGGTATTATGGGCGCATTCGGCGCTGCCCTGATCGCCAAAGAACGTGCTGTTGCAGGCAGAAAGTCTTCAATGCTCTCCATAGATGATATCATGAATTTTACGTACACTACTTCTATGGGCAGATGCCATGGCTGTACCAACAATTGCCGTCTTACGATCAACAAATTCTCAGGCGGAAGGCGTTTCATCTCCGGAAACCGCTGTGAGAAAGGAATCGGACTTAAGAAAAACAAAGATAATCTGCCGAACCTATATGAGTACAAGTATGAGAGGATATTCGGATATCAGCCGGTCAGTCCGGCTCCGAGAGGGAAAGTAGGCATTCCGCGAGTACTGAACATGTTCGAGAACTACCCGTTCTGGTTCACATTCTTCACCCGGCTCGGCTATGAAGTCGTATTGTCCCCGTCTTCCAGCAGAAAGATCTACGAATTGGGCATAGAATCGATTCCCAGCGAGTCGGAATGCTATCCGGCCAAACTGGCTCACGGGCATATCATGTGGCTCCTGAATCAGGGAGTAGGCTTTATCTTCTACCCGTGTGTTCCTTATGAGCGGAATGAATTTGAAGGCGCAGTCAACCATTATAATTGCCCGATTGTCACATCCTATGCCGAGAATATAAAGAATAATGTCGAGGAACTCAAGAACCCGAGAATCAGGTTCCTGAACCCGTTCCTTGCATTTACAAGTGAGAAAATTCTTGTAGACCGGCTTGTTGATATCTTCCACGCATTCGGTATACCGAAGGATGAAATTAAAACCGCCGGCTCCGCTGCATGGAAGGAACTTCTCCAGAGCAGAAAGGACATACGCAAAAAAGGCGAGGAGACTTTAAAATACCTCAGGGAATCCGGAAGGCACGGTATAGTTCTTGCCGGACGGCCGTATCATATAGATCCTGAAATCAACCACGGTATACCTGAGCTGATAAACTCTTACGGTATGGCTGTCCTGTCCGAGGATTCCATATCTCATCTCGGCAGACTGGAGCGTCCGATCCGTGTAAATGACCAGTGGATGTACCATACAAGACTCTACGCGGCGGCCAATTATGTAAAAACGACAGAGAACCTTGATATCATACAGCTTAATTCTTTCGGATGCGGTCTTGATGCCGTCACGACGGACGAGGTGCAGGAGCTGCTCAATCAGAGCGGCAAGATTTATACCTGTCTGAAGATTGATGAGGTGAACAACCTCGGAGCCGCAAGAATACGTGTGCGCTCGCTTCTCGCTGCCATACGGGTCAGGGAACGGCAGCTGAAGGAGGAAGGAAACCAACCGAGGAAGATTATTTCCTCAGAATTCAAGCGTCTTGTCTTCACCGAGAAAATGCGCGATGAATATACGATTCTCTGC
Source organism: uncultured Lachnospiraceae bacterium (assembly GCA_947302185.1). The sequence goes on along the minus strand of CAMYVI010000245.1, from coordinate 1,917 downwards.
CCACAGATGTCGCCGATTCATTTCAGGCTGTTGGAAACGGCCTTCAACGCAAGCGGTTTTCATCTGGAAGTACTCTCCAACGATAACCGCCACGCCGTTGACATGGGGCTCAAGTATGTCAATAACGATGCCTGCTATCCGTCTCTGCTGGTAATCGGACAGATAATGGAGGCTCTGCTTTCGGGAAAGTATGATACGCATAAAGTCGCGGTCGTCATGACTCAGACGGGTGGCGGCTGCCGTGCGTCAAACTACATAGGTTTCATCAGAAGAGCTCTCAAGAAAGCCGGACTCGACTATATTCCGGTCCTTTCTCTGAACTTTAACGGCTTCGAACCCCAGCCCGGCTTTAAGATCAGGATTCCGGCACTGATAAGGCTCGCCTATTCCATGGTGCTCGGCGATGTCCTGATGAAATGTCTGTACCGCATGAGACCTTATGAGCGTGTCAAGGGTTCCGCCAACCGCAGATATGAAAAATGGAATGCAATCTGCAACAGGTATCTGCTGAAAAAGCATTTCTCCATAACGGAGTTTTACATGCTGTGCCGGGATATCATCCGTGACTTTGACAAACTTCCGGTCACAGACGAGAAAAAACCTCGTGTCGGTATTGTAGGTGAGATTCTTGTCAAGTTCTCTCCCGCAGCCAATAATCATCTGGTCGAGCTTCTTGAAAAAGAAGGTGCGGAAGCGGTCGTTCCGGATCTTGTTGATTTCTTCAATTATTCTTTCTACAACCTTAACTTCAAGGTGGAAAATTTAGGATTTGCAAAGAAGTCAAAAGTAGCGACCAACGCGGGAATCTGGGCTATGAGCCGCCTCAGAGCGGTTGCCAACCGGGAATATGCAAAGAGTGAGCATTTCTCTCCTTCTGTCGACATAGCCCATCTTGCAAAAATGGCGTCACCGATTGCTTCAACAGGCAATCAGACGGGAGAGGGCTGGTTCCTTACCGGTGAAATGCTCGAGCTTATTCAGGGCGGTGTACCGAACATAGTATGCATTCAGCCGTTTGCATGTCTGCCTAACCACATCGTGGGAAAAGGTGTAATCAAAGAAATCCGGACCCGGTATCCCGAAGCAAATATCGCGGCGGTTGACTATGACCCGGGCGCTTCGGAAGTCAATCAGCTGAACCGGATCAAGCTCATGCTGACCACTGCGGAGAAGCGGATGAACGGCGAAGGCTAAATGATATCACGATAAGAAGCTGCTGCGCGATGTGCGGCGGCTTCTTTTATTTTGATTTGTCTATGGTTTTAAACTCCCCGTTATAGTAATATATCTTTTATGAGTATTCAGAAAATTACCCTAAAAAAAATAAACAAAAGCGAAGTCCTCCGATACCTCGGATACGGAGAAAACGTACCGGATGATTCCACAAATCGTCTTCTGGGCAAATGTGAACGCGAGCTGTTGGAATGCCTGGACTGCAAATACATCTATCGGGTTTTTCCGCTTGTTGGCGGACAGATTCCCGGCTCTATCTACCGACTGGAGGGTGACAGCATTGCAGCGCATCTTATGGGCTGTACGCAGGTTATTCTGCTTGCCGCCACTCTTTCCGGCAATGCAGACCGGCTGATTCGTCGCAAGCAGATCTCGGGAATGGCGGAGGCGATAATTACAGACGCGCTTGCGTCGGCTGCAATTGAGCAGGTATGTGACATCGCAGAGGCAGAAATAATGAAGAATTTTCCCGATATGCAGCATACCCGGAGATTCGGGCTCGGATACGGAGATTTTCCTCTGGAAGGACAGGCTGCTTTTCTGGATATTCTGGATGCGCCGAAGAGAATCGGTGTATGTGTCAGCCCCGCTCTTATGCTGACTCCGATGAAGTCAGTGACCTGTGTGATAGGGTTAGGGCTGCAGGTAATGAGCTGAAACAGAAAGACATGTGAGGTATGCTCG
>CAMYVI010000244.1 GCA_947302185.1 uncultured Lachnospiraceae bacterium | reverse complement strand
ACTTCATCATTGGTCTTTCCGCCGTTCGCGTCATAAAGCTTGATTTTTCCGGTCATACGATTCTGACTGGATCCGTCCATGTTCAGAAGCGTTACATCATAATCGGCGGGAACGAACTGCTTATAGAATGTGTTTCTCTTCTGAATTCTCTCTGCGGCACCTGCCGTAGAGATATTGAGAATTTCTATTCCCTGTTTTTTGGCCTCGGAAATTTCACCCGTCGACGAATCAACAACGATAAACTTCACATAATTCGTATAATCCGGCGTCAATTTCTGATTAGCAGTCTGGAGAGCAGCCTTAATGGCCGACATGCCGCTGCCTCCGGAGCTGATGACCAGCGTGAGTCCTTCTTTTCTGGGCTGACGCTGCGTTGTAACGCCGAACATAGTGCCGTTACCGGCATCTACTTTTCCCACCTGCAGTACTTCTTCCAGTTTCTCTTTGGTCAATATCTGAATTGAGCCTTCCATATTTTCCTCCTCTTTATGATTATTTATCGAAGCCTGTCAAAGGTTATTCCCTGTCCGTCATAGACCAGACGAATACTGTGTCCCGCTTTAACAGAAATCTTTTTATCTTCAACAGGTATGCCGTCCAATTCCACCGAGCTCATATCCTGAAGATTATCAAAATAGACGATCTTATTGAAATTGTTACCGGCTGTCATACGGGCATTGCCGAATTCTCCAGGTATATCCAGTTCGTCAAGCAGAGAATTGATCCTGCAGACAGATTTCTTTCCGGATCCGGTCTTCCCGATTTCACGATCTGTTTCACCCGCACCGCTATCCGGCGTGATATCCCAGATACCGTATATCTTCCTTCCGGCAAAAGCCGCTATGACTGCGCCGAGACCGCCTGCGACGAGCAGCCCGAGTAATGCGAATAATATGCGGAATCTGTGTACGACTTTGCTGATACCTCCATCCGATACAATGTTCACCGTCACAGTCTGGCTCTCTGTCAAATCGCTGGCGTCGACTGCGGTTATCTGATAACTTACCGTTCCGGGACCTTTGCCGATAACGGTGAAGCCCTTGTGAGAGTCCTCCTCACGGATTTCGATGTTATCGTTCGAATCACCCATAACGGCTATTCTGGGATCTATACCGTCCGGATCGTAAAAATAGTCGCCGTAAAGAACAGGATACTCATTATTATTCGAATCATCATATGTGAGGTTGATTGTGATCTTAGTATCACCTTTGAGTTCTACCGGCTGATTTTCGGCAGTCAGTTCAAACTTCTGAACGGCGCCTTCTCCGCCCGAACCGTCCTTTGCTACGACCTCAATCGGATAAGAGCCTTTTCTGGTAGCCGCTTTTATGGAAAGATTATCTCCTTTCAGCGTATGGCTCATATTGACAGTCCGGTCATAATTCACCGTATAATTCACTTTGTCCCCGTCTTCGTTAACAAAGTGTTTTGACAGATCGATGGTATCCGTTTCCTTCCCCACCCCGATCTTTATATTTTCAATAGGATTCTTTTCATTCGCCGAGACAGGCTCATTGTCGATCGTATATGTGAGCTCACCGCTCCTTTTATGACCGCCGAGGAAGCGATCTCCTTCGACATCGACAAGTACTTTATAAGAGCCTTTCTTCTCAAATTTATAATTAGCCACATAGCTGTCCGAACCCGCGACCATATTGACCGTTTCATCATTTACTATAAGCTTTGCGGGGTGCTGCTTGTAGAAAGTATCAGAAGAATAGTTTATTCCCTTATACACGTACTTTGACGTGAATGTGACCATGGTTCCCGAAGCGATTTCTCCGGATGCGACATCAGACTCTAACTGTAGATCTGTATCCAGAAGGGAGACTGATCTTACTTTTATTTCAAGACCGTTCGCTGTCTTTTCATCTGTGAACTTCACTTCCAAATGCCATTTTCCGGCCGTCGGTGCAAGCATCTTAAGGGTGGCATATTTTTTGGAATTTGCAAAATTAACAGTTACCCTGCCGTCGGAGCTCTGCCGGTCTCCCTGCTTGAACTCGTATTTTTCCTTTTCGGGCGAGGTCAGTGTAATGGTTTTGATCTTTTCGACTAACTTGTTTTCTCCCTGCAGCGTAATATTCTGTTCAGCCGTCATGTCTTCAACTGTCAGGTCAGTAGAAGCCGTATCACGGTCCACATGTATTACCCGATCATCCCAAGCCATGGAATACATGCTCTCCAGAATCTTCTTGAACGCATCTTCCGCCTGTGAAGCATCCGTGAGTTCAAGAGGCTGTGTTCCGGTCTTCACAGGAATGTTTTCCCGCATCTGGTAGTATGCAATGCCGGGCAGTCCTCCTCCTTTCCGGTTCTGTTTTTCGTAATTCAATTCCATGCAGTAGATAGGCCACTTGTGAGAAGTCGCGACACTGACAGCCGTATTTATGCTCTCGTAGTCCATGTCATTATTGAAGCCGTCGGACTGTCCTTCTACCTGACCGTCCGTCAGAAGAATGACTGCGGCATGTTCGGAACCGTCCTCCGAATTGTTCTTGTCCAGAATATCCACTGCGGTTTCAAGGGCGTATCCGATCGGAGAATACTCTCCGACCTGATCCAGCTCATGCGCCAGGCTCTTTACAGCCTCTATTTTTTGTCCTGCCGTAAGCGTCTGCAATTCAAACGGAACCTTGACCGTTTTTTCGCTGACCGGGTCATTCTTATTGATAGCGTATGCACCCGAACCGTAATTCGGACCGAATGTCACGATTGATAACCTGGTCGGATATTGATGTTCCACCGGCAGCAGATCAATAAACTTTTCTGCCGCTTCCTGGGTGAGGTGCCCCGGATCATTTCGGTTCATAGAACCGGAACAGTCCAGCACAAGAACAAAGTCTCGAGGTGTCTTATCTACAGCCATTGTCTGAGCCGTTTCCGCATGAATTGTTAATGCCGGTGAAAAATACAAAAAAATCGCAAGTATCCCTGCGACTATTCTAAAAATGATATGATAAATATGCGCTTTTCGGCTCATATTTTTCCCCTCCTAAGCCTGATCTTTTCCTGTATTTCCGTAAGTGAAGGTATATTATGCAAGTATGACAACTTCACACTTTAGAATAATACACCTTTTCATCGACATTTACAATAAAATACTACATTATTCCTATACTCAAAAGCTTGCGGTCAGGGCGAAGTTCTGCGGCAGCCATGACCCGTATTTCAGAAAAAATGATGAAAAATACTGATGAAGATGCTATCATTAGCAAAGAAACTGTCGCAGTTTTTGTGCTTCGCATCAGCAGTCAAATTCTCCGCAAAAGCCGGTCCGACAGCTTTCACGTATATTTTCAAAAGAGAGGATCCGCAATGAACAAGTACAAAGCAGTACCTATAATTGCCTGTCTGGCTGTCGCAGCACTGACTCTGGGACTCTTTCTGGGCGTAACATTCAAATCACACAGATCGAAAGATATAACTGATACGGACGGATCGCAGACCAGCGCAGAAGTATCTGCGGAGGAAGCTGCCGCCGATACAGATTCCCAAAGCATAACCGGCAGTCATATTACGCCGGCAGATGCAGAAGGTAACGGACGAAATACCGAAACAGAAGAGGCCTCTGCCGGACAAAATGATGCTTTGAGCGAATCTGTCGTTCAAACCGTCCCTGATACAGGCGGATCTGATCAGGAACCCGGCACCCCCGGATCTGTATCGGAAACAGTACATGCGGAGGGGGATTTCGTGAGTACGGATTCTTCATTCTATACCTATGAGCAGATGATGACTGATCTTGATGAAATGACCGCGGCGTACCCGGCTCTTTTATCAGTCAGGACCTGCGGTACTTCACTCGACGGCCGCGCAATCCCGGAAGCTGTGCTCGGCAATCAGGATAGCGATAAACACATCCTTATACAGGCTTCTATCCATGCAAGAGAGTACATCAACACCCTCGTGGCCATGAGGCAGATCGAACAGATGCTGGTTCATCATACCGAAGGAGTCTATGTGGATGCCACCTATGATGACCTTCTCTCACAGGTATGCTTCCATATTCTTCCCATGTCCAATCCGGACGGAGTCACGATCAGCCAGATGGGAATAGACGGGATACGTAACGAAGAATTAAAATCCATTCTCGGAACCTGTTATCAGAATGACCTTGATAACGGACGGACTTCCTCTGATACGGATTCATATTATCGCACATGGAAGGCGAACGCCCGAGGAGTTGATCTCAACCGCAATTTCGATGCCGGTTGGGATACATATGAAGGCGTATCCTATCCTTCCTCTGATCATTACAAAGGTCCGTCACCCGTAT
>CAMYVI010000243.1 GCA_947302185.1 uncultured Lachnospiraceae bacterium | reverse complement strand
GGATAACCCGGAATTCCATGTCATCGACAATCTCGGCACATATTATGTTGCATTTAACGTAAACAGCCCGATCTTCAAAGACAAGACAATGGAGCAGGCAATTGCCATGAGAAAGGCATTTGCAGTACTGATCGACCGCGACTACATCGTTGAGAACGTAGGCCAGACAGACCAGAAAGTCGCTACCTCTTTCATTCCGGAAGGTATGGCAGACGGCAACGGCGGCGTATTCAAGGAGAATGATGACGCTTATACATTCCCGCTTGAAGAGGAAGTCGGTTACTATCCGGCATCTTATCAGTCAAACGCTATTGACTACGCGATCTCACTCCTCGAGGAGGCAGGCTACAAGTTCACAGAAGACGGTATGCTCTCCGATGAGACACCGATCTCTCTGACATACCTCACAAACGACGGTACCGGACACATTGCTATAGCAGAAGTTATGCAGCAGGATCTCGCTGAGGTCGGTATTGATCTCAAGATCGACACACGTGAGTGGAATGTCTTCCTCGATGAGAGAAAGGCCGGAAACTTCGACTTCGCACGTGAAGGATGGCTCGCAGACTTCAACGACCCGATCAACATGCTTGAGATGTGGACAACAGATTCCGGCAACAATGATTGCCAGTTCGGCCGCTGATCACTGATCGGTTAATGACAGAGATTAAGTAACGGGGCTGCCGCACTAAGACAATGCACAATGAGATATGGTTGTCATTTTCAGAAATGACTGCCGTCTTTCGTTGCAGCAGAGTTTAGTGCGGCAGCTTTTTTGCGGTTTTCTTTGCACTGTTTGACTGATCTAATCACTTGTTAGCGAAAGGAGAATCGTATAAAATTACACGTAGAAACCTAATTTCCGTATTATTTCAGGCAGCAGCCTGCGTATCTTTTGAAAGGAGGCCCCATGTTTGACGATCCGAAAAATGTTGAGAGAATGAAGAAATGGACAATCGGCGACCCCATGATCAATGAACATGATTTCTGGCAGGATGAGGACTATGTAGCTCCCGATAAGGAAAAGGAGAAAATGGTCCTGGATCTTGTATATATGATCACGGACCGATACATTAAGCGATACACAAGACAAATCAATAATCGTGACCCGGAGTACTGGGCTCTGGACCGCATCTTCACAAAGGAAGAAATCAAATTTCTTCTCTCTTTTAAAAAGACCCGTGTTCCCTATACTATTCGTGAGCTCGCAAAAATGAACAAAATGTCCGTAGAGGATACGAAAAAAATGGTAAAACATCTCACCTGGGTCGGCATCCTGGAGATGGTCCGGCGCGAGGACGGAAACAGGGAGCAGATGTATAACGTTCCGATTTTCGTTCCCGGTTCGGCAGAGTTCATGGTCATGAATGACAAGCTGACGGATAAGCATCCGGAGCTGTTCACATTCTTTAACCTTATGACGCAGCTTCCGCTTGCAGGCGTGACGCAGCTCGTACCTCCCGGAGGCGCCGGCATCGGCATGCATGTCATTCCGGTCGAGAAGGCAATCGAGCATGAGAGCCGGTCGGTATCGGTCGAGCATATCACGCACTGGCTGGATAAATATGATAAATATTCGGTCGGAATCTGTACCTGCCGCAAACAGCAGACTGCGCGCGGGGAAGGAACGGGTGACATCGAGGGTGAATACTGCATCGGCGTCGGTGACATGGCGGAATACTGCGTCAAGAGAGGCATGGGACGCTATCTCTCCTATGATGAGGTACTCGAGATCCTTGAAAGAGCCGAGCGGCACGGATATGTACACCAGATAACCAATATTGACGGCGAGAACAAAATAGTCGCGATCTGTAACTGTGCGCCCGGCGTCTGCAACGCTATCCGTACATCGCAGCTGTATAATACGCCGAATATGTCCGCATCCGCTTACCGCGCACATGTGGAAAAAGAAAAATGTGTCGCCTGCGGAAAATGTGTCGAAGTATGTCCGGTCGGAGCTGCAAAGCTGGGGCAGAAGCTATGTACAAAGCACGGAGAGGTCACCTACCCGCTGACCGAGCTTCCGGATAAGAAAGTATGGGGGCCGGACAAATGGAATTATAATTACAGAGATACAGCGAAGATTAATTGCTACGATACCGGAACATCTCCCTGCAAGACTGCATGTCCCGCGCATCTTGCCGTTCAGGGCTATATCAAGATGGCGGCAGAGGGCCGTTATCGTGAAGCACTTGAGCTGATCAAGCAGGATAACCCGTTCCCGGCAGTCTGCGGAGCCGTATGTAACCGCAGATGTGAGGACGCATGCACACGCGGGACGATTGATCAGCCTCTCGCCATCGATGATGTTAAAAAATTCATTGCAGCTCAGGATCTGAACGCCGAGACCCGATATGTTCCCCTCTGTGAGAACGGCGAGGGAAAGTTCTTCCCGCAGAAGATCGCGGTGATCGGCGCGGGACCGGCAGGTCTGTCCGCAGCGTACTATCTGAGAAGGAACGGTTATCCGGTGACCGTATTTGAAAAAGAAAGACGTCCGGGCGGTATGCTGCTTAACGGCATTCCGAGTTTCCGTCTCGAGAAGGATATTCTGGAGGCTGAAATCGATGTGATCCGTGAGATGGGCGTGGAGTTCCGCTGCGGTGTTGAAATCGGAAAAGATCTTACAATAGACGAGCTGAGAGCCGAAGGCTATAAGGCGTTCTATGTGGCGATCGGTGCCCAGGGCGGCCGCAAAGCCGGTGTGCCGGGGGAGGATGCCGAGGGTGTTCTGACCGGCGTGGAGTTCCTGCGAAAGGTCAACCTTGTCGTAAATGAGTCACCTGCTGCGAGCAGTACGGTGTCGGAAACAGAAGAGGTGAGCAGTCTGAATTATCTCTCCGGAGAGACTGTCGTAATAGGCGGCGGCAATGTGGCTATAGACGTAGCCCGCACCGCGATTCGTTCCGGAAGCAGAAAAGTAACTATGCTCTGCCTTGAGTCGTTAGATGAAATGCCTGCAGCTCCGGACGAAGTGGCGGAAGCCCGAGAAGAAGGAATCGAGCTCATGAACGGCTGGGGGCCGAAGGAGATCCTTACAGAAAACGGTAAGGCCAGGGCGGTCGTATTTAAGAAGTGCATATCTGTATTTGACGAGAATTACAGATTTGCACCGAAGTATGATGAGGAAGATACCATTACGATTCCGTGCACAAATGTGCTCCTGTCTATCGGACAGAGTATTCAGTGGGGAAATCTGCTTGACGGAACGAAGGTCGAGATTCGTCCGAACGGAACAGCTGTCGCAGATCCGATAACATATCAGACCGGCGAGCCGGATATATTTGTCGGCGGCGACGTCTATTCCGGACCGAAATTTGCCATCGATGCGATAGCGGCGGGACGCGAGGGATTCGTATCTATCAACCGATTTGTGCATCCGGGCAATTCACTTACAATCGGAAGAGATTTAAGGCAGTTCAATGAGCTCAATAAGGACGACATCGAGATTGAGACATTTGATAATGCGAAGCGTCAGATACCCGGCCATAAGAAAGGATTGGCGACAGAGACATTTGCCGACCTGAGACTTCCGCTTACGGAAGAGCAGATCAGGATCGAAGCGGCGAGATGTCTGGGCTGCGGTGCGACGACGGTCGACAGCAACCGCTGTATCGGCTGCGGACTCTGCACGACAAGATGCGAATTCGATGCGATTCATCTGACACGCGACGTTCCGGCAGCGAGCACAATGGTGCGCTGCGAGGACAAACTTGGCGTGCTTGCACCGTATGCGGCTAAGAGAGCGGCCGGAATCGCGATATCACGGATCAGGAGGAAGTAGGAGTTCTTGATTCTATGATGGATAATTCCGAAAGAATAGTGTATAGTATCACTTAAAATGATAAAAGAATACTACTCGATTGGAGACAGAATATGAAACTTCACAAGCTTCTCACCGCCGGATTGCTGACACTCGGTCTCATAATTACAGGAGGCGCTGCCGCTCAGGAAGTCTTTGCGGCAGGCGCCCAGACCTCTGATGAGTCCGTTGCAGAGGCGGCGGAAGAAGAACCGGCCGTCGTGCCGGAGGTCACGTTTACAACTTATCGCGGAAGGGATATGAATGATGAATATCACTCATTTGCCGGAACAGACGGCAAAGTTTATATGTTTCTGCCTTCGGATGCCAACCTGGCGAGGGTTAAGATCACGAGTTCCAAACCCATGATTTCCACGACTCTGGGTGAGATCGGCAGCGACGGAAAGACCCTTTCCGGTGACTTTACGGAACAGCCTGCTTCTATCATCATGCAGGATGGTTCCAAAGTTATACTTCTATGCTCGCAGTCCTCT
>CAMYVI010000242.1 GCA_947302185.1 uncultured Lachnospiraceae bacterium | reverse complement strand
GTTCTTCCCCATGAGACAGAGGCGCTTGACATCGTACCCGGCGAGGATCTCGTAACCCTGGTCACCTGTACGCCATATGGGGTCAATACTCACAGACTTCTGATACGCGGTCACCGTGTGCCGTATGATGAGGAGACTAAAAGCGTACAGGAAAGAGATGTCGTTGAGAAGGTGAAGAATGCCGGTATGGAAGAGAAACTTGTCATGATCGGTCTTGCTGTGTTCTTCGCGTTATGCATAGTGTTTTGGATCATCTCGGAAATTATTCGAAGACATAGGAGAAAGAGAGCAGACATTATTGAGGGTCCGCAAAAGAGCTAAAGAACATCTGACTATGTAAGCTCTATAGTACAAGGATATTGATATCACGAACTTTTTTATCGCGACTGAAGGATGGTGTAGTCTATGAGAATTATAAAGCAATTATTAACTGCAATATTGGTACTGAGCGTGGTGAGCAGCAGTACCTTCCTGCCGTCTGCTTTCGGGGCAGAACGTTTCGGATCATCCTTCTTTACGAGTACCGATAGAGATGATTCAGGAGTAACTGATGAGTATAAATCTGATGATTCTCAGGAGGATTATCACGGTACATCTGAAAACAGTGCGAACAGCGGTATGTTTACTTATGCTGAGCCTGATTTGGAAGATAACAGTGAGGAGATGACAGAAAATACCTCTGTCGGAAGCGGTCAGGAAAAGACAGAGATTGCAGCAAATGATGCCGATGGACTGATTTATGAGGATGATGAGGTAAAAATCACTCTCGCAAGTCAGAAAGGAGTTATCCCGGAAAATGCCCGCGTTTCTGTTAAAGAGATTCTTCCGACTGATGATGAACATGTTGAAGACTATACTGCTGCAGTGACCGGACTCGAAGAAGAACTGTATAAAGACGGTAAAAGTATAGCGATGCTTCGAATGTATGATATTTCCATTCTCGATGAGGATAATTCGGAGATCGAGCCTGACGGAAATGTATCTGTAACCATTGAATATAAAGATAATAAAGAGATAGCTGAAGGCGAGGTGGGCGTTGCCCATATTGAGTCATCATCTTCGAAAGAGGAAACAGCAGGCATCACAGGGGGGACAATCGAAGATAGCGAAGAGAATACAGGGAAGAATACAGATAATTCATCGTATGAAAATACGGACAGCGCTGATGCGACACTCAACGATACAGCTGAAAATCTCGATAATGAAGTTCTTGATACTATTGTAGAGACCGTGCCGGAAGATACGTCAGTAAAGCTGTCTTTTGTTACAGAATCCTTTTCGTATTACATAGTTTTTAACGGGAGAGATTCGGCAAACGAACCTGTCAACATCGGAACATATGGCTGGTTACGAATCAATAATTCCAGAAATCAGGGTACTCTCAATGATGACCCGGATGATCAGACTATTGGATGGGGTGTCCTGACAAGCCAGGAACTCGCGCAGATTGATAATGCTCTAAATGCAGGACCTACAGAAAATGCTGCACTTAAGAAATTGCAGAGATGGGGTTATGCCAGAATCGTTAAGTTCAACCTCTGGGAATTAAATCCGGGTAACGATGTAGATTCACCTTATAATTCGGATTATTATACCCTGAAAAATACAGCTGAACCTGAACCTCAGTATTTCTGGGTCTGGAGCAACACACTTACCATTGATGATTATGAAATGCCCGGATATGAAGTTCTGCACACACGAGCTCACAGGGCATGGGGCACTGAGAGCGGGATACCTGACGAAGAGAATGACGGCCTTGCCGGCTCTTATCAGGTAAGAGGATACAGAAATGCTGTAATTTCAAACGAAGATGGCTACAAGAACAGTGATCTTAATGTAATAGATGTCTATATCCGCCCGAAGCCGGCAGCGAACGGTGCAACTAAATATGTTGTCCGTTATGTGCATGCTGACGGGACGGTAAGTGACGGTAACGAGAGGACATTAAATCAGGGCGAAACGGTAACAATCAGGGCAAGTGATTATTGCCTTGACGGTGAATACTATTCCGGAATAGCTATCCCGACAGGAGTGAACGCCGTCAGTGTCAATCAGAGTACTGGAGTCGCTACGATAACGGACAATTCGCAGGTACCTATTGCCAAGGTGTATGTGTATTATCAGGCGGATGTAATTGAAGACGGCACCACCCAGAAAGATCGTATTTATGATAAGACTGATGATAAGTATTATACAGGCGAGAAAGGACTGTACACTGATAAATCCGCCGAGGCAGTTGAAGGAGATAACCGTCAGTTTGTATTGAATCTTGAAAGCTGGTATGTCGATCAGGCGGCGAGTGTCGGAATGGTGCTGGACGCATCCGGTTCTATGGCATGGACCAGCGACACGCCTCAGGTGATGGAAAAAACGGCCGAGGAATGGGACGCAATATTCGGGACGAACTACTGGACGCGAGGCAGCGTATGGAGCAACACCAGTCAAAGCAGTCCGCTGAGCTCCGCTAATGTAGATAAGGTCCTGGATAAAACACTCACAGATAATACCAGCATGGGTTACAACGGATATCACTATTATATCTATTCAGAGAGACCGACTGTATCTGAGTATGTTGCGCTCGGATATACAGACGGGTCATCCTATGATACCAATTTCGGCAGATTGCCGCTCGGTTATGTAATAAAAAGCAGGTGGAACAATAGTAATAATGCCGGATGGTATTATGTAAACAGTGCCGGTAATACAGACCGATATCTGGCCAATACTACAGGAACCGGAAAGTCCTACGACGGAAAGGCTACTAAAGGTCCAGCTACATTCTGGCTTGAATCTACGGGCAATGGACGTTACAAGCTGATGTGCGAGTTCTGCGACGGAACAAAAAACTCCGGCGGTACAACGATTAACGTCACATCGGAGGTGTACGAGAAAAGAAATAAAATGTTCACCAAAAATGAGGTGCTTCAGGACTCATTGGCACAGTTTGCAACGATTGTTCTCGGTTCATCACCGGTCAGTGAGCTTTCATTAACACGCTTCAGTCAGAATGTTCAAAACGGTACCAGTGGTGTCTTCCAGAATACTTCATATCTGCCGCTTCTCAATTGGACGAATAATTCTTCTGAAATCGTTGCGGCGTTGAACCAGTCGGTCGGGTCGACAGGCGGAAAATATAAAAATGACGATGGACTTAATGTTTATGAGTATGGTCTGACGGGACAGACCAGAACATGGACAGGCGTTAAGGCTTATATAGACTACATGAAGAACAGAGCATCTGCGAATACTAATAAATATATCGTTATATTTACGGATGGTAAGGATACGAACGGAGATGCTGATAATCCCGGAACCTGGGGCGCAACCGGGACGCAGGTACAGAGCCTGAAGAACGAAGGGTATACGGTAATTACCGTTCTGATGAAGTCTAAAGCGATGGAAGCCAGCGGTGAGTATGAATCAAGTAAAGCATTTCTCACAGGTATTGCATCCCCGGGTCTGAACGGCGATTTGGATTATGATCCGGTTGTGAACGGAGCATATACAAACAGGCTGTATTTTGAGGCGGACTCTGATAAGCCGACAGATATTGTAGACATTTTCAGGGACATAGCGATACGAATTTCATCCGGACTGACAGGTTATACCGTCAGGGACTACATTGATCCGCGGTTCGATGTGATTAACGAAGCAGGTGTGGTACTTACAGTGCTCGATGAGAACGGACATTTCACGGAGGGCGTGGATGAACAGGGACGCGAGCAGTTCACAACCCCCGACGGGAAGGATGCGTATCTTTATTATGATGAAGAAAAGGAGATGTTTTATGTAGAACTGGTGGATCAGAGTATTCCTGCATGCGGCCAGAATTCGCCGTATGTGGACCCGTGGACAGCACAGATCCGTGTTCGGGCCAAGGAAGATTTGATAGGTGGCAATAAAATCCTTACCAACGGAAATATCGTTTCCGAGAATCAGGTATTTTATCCGGGTCATGAAGGCACAAGCTCGGCAGCAACGGAGAAATATCCTTCCAAGACTTTCCCGCTCACAACGGTAGATCCGGAGATTATCGGTGGGACACTCGAGTATACGGAGGACAGCATCTATCTCGGAGAAGCAGTGGAGCCGGCCGAAAAACTGGAATGGCTGCTTGACACCACAAGCACGGATAATATATTCACAGAGTATCTTAAACGATTCAGGGCTGAGTATGGTAACAGCAGTGCGCCGGGTACCGGAGGAACATATGATGCACTAATTACAAAGTTCTTAAATGGAGAAATTCAGGAACTCACAATACCTTATTATTATCTGGATAAAGTGGATGATCCGGCTTCCCAGACGGGAACAGACGCGCATCGAA
>CAMYVI010000241.1 GCA_947302185.1 uncultured Lachnospiraceae bacterium | reverse complement strand
GTATCTGTCGAGACGTTGTTCATGAATTTCCTCCACGTAATTTCTTTTGAAGCCTGATATCATTGCCTACCAGCTTGACTATCGTGTAGTGGCTGATGATCCTCGAAAAGATTCGCTCGGAGTACTGCCGGGACAAATCCATCGGGGACAGGTTGGTCGAGATGATCGTCGAGCGGTTCTTTCTTATCCGTTCATTGAGCACGAAGAAGAGCTGCGAGGAGACAAATGAGCTTGTCACCTCTGTGCCCAGATCATCAATCGTCAGAAAATCTACATCCAGGATCATGCGTTCGTAGGATCCGTCGCGTCCTTCCCGTTCAAATGCTGCGTCCGCAAGGACATCGAAGAAATCTCTGGCGGAAAAGTATAGCGCAGAGTGTGAATTCTCGATGACATCTCTCGCGATACAGTGAGTGAGAAATGTCTTGCCCACACCTGTGTTGCCGTAAATGAAGAGATTATTATCGGGATGTCCGATTCTTTCTGCAAAAGCTTTGGACTTGTCGTAGGCTTCCCGGGCAAATTGCCTTTCCGTTCGACCTGTTGATTCATCCTGTATTGTATCAGAATACCAGTCAAATGAAAAGTGACTGAAATTCTCTTTTTCAAGTATATCGCCCAGACTGTACTCTTTGTACAGCAGAGCAGTCGCTGCCCTGCGGAAACAGGAGCATCGCACACCGTTCACAAAGCCCGTATCCCGGCACAGTTCGCAGTCATACTGCATATCAAGATAGTCTGCCGGATAACCGTGCTCTGACAGAAGTGCGGCTTTCCTTTTGGCGACCTCGGCCAGTTCTGCGGCGTAGGAAGCAAGATCGGCCCCGGGGTCGAAAATACGTATACGGGCGGCTTCGAGACTCAAAGCGGAAACATGGTCGCTCAGGCGGCGGTATTCCGGGATGACCCGGTCGATTTCTTCCTCACGGTCGAGCAGCTCGTGGCGGCGTTTTTCCCGTTTTTCATCATATTGCCGCATGAGGGCGTCATACTGAGAGTTGAGAAGGGGCATGTCAGATCCTTTCTTTAAGCGGCGCAGTTCTCAGGCTGCAGCACCGGAACCGGCGCTGCGTATTCGAACCGACTTGATCTGCGCGGGTCTTTGAGCTACAGCATTGAAACAGGGCGCTACGTATTCGAACCGACTTGATCTGTGCGGGTCTTTGAGCTGTAACATTGAAACAGGGCGTTACGTATCCGCACTGTCTCCGGTCTTGCCATCTGTACTTGTGATTCCGAGAAGTTTATTTTCAAGATCACTGTCATATGTGCGCTGTTCAAAATTATAGAAGCTTCCTGACGGTTTCCTGCCTTTTCCGTCATTTGCTTTTTTCCTGTCACGGGATTTTTCCAGATCATGAACATCATCCCTCTTTTTCACGTCCTCGAGGGTGCGAACGTTCTCATTGTACCATCGTGTGAGGATTCCGTTTGCATAATCAAGGGTCGGCCGCGCTGTCTTCATGATTGTTCTGGTGCAGGCTTCCTGTATCATGTCCATGGAAAAATGATAGGTTTTCATCCATTTATCCATGAGCTGTATCTCAGCGCTTATCGGACTGTGATTCCGTATGCCGAGAGCTTTAAAGATCTCGTAATATTCTTTATTATAGTTTCTTCCCGCCTCTTTGGCGGCTTCAACAGTAGTGATCCCTTCGCTGTGCCATGCAAGGCCCACTGTCTCGATATAGCGTATGCTGGTGTGATTATTGCTTACGCAGTATTCGATCAGATACTCGATGAGATCGACATTCATGTGGAGTTCATCGTAAAAATAACCGAGCGTGTCGATGTCGGTCCGGGTAAGATTCCTGCCGAGGTACTGCCCGGATACGAAGAGAAGATACATGAAGTCCTCCGTGTCCTCAAGCTGATTGATCCTGGCGGCAGTGAGCTGACGTCTTTTCGGAATCTCGTTATCGGACTTGTCACTACGATCTGTCTGCCCGCTGTCCTGCGTGGCGGAAGCCATCGGTTTTTCGGAACTGCCTGCATTTTCCCCGTCGTGTGAGGAAGCGGAAGAGGCGGACATATTTGCCTTATTTCCCGTATCTTCGAAAGGGACAAATGCGATGCCGGCAATCTCTCCGCTCATGTTCTCGGTGATCGTACAGAGCCCGGTCTTTTCCCAGTAGCGAAGCGCCCTGATAACGTCCTTTTCCGTGCAGGAGAGTATGTCTGCAATATCCGACAGGGAGAGGTCCCGGTCTGTACCGGCAGATCGGAGAAGATAAAGGTAGACTTTTACGAATTCGCCGTTTGCATGCGGCATGTATCTGTCCAGAAAAACATTCGGAACGAGAGTAGCAGTATTCTGCTGACAGCTCAGAATCAGATTACTCATGTATTACCTCGAAAAATGGATTTTTAGTCTAATGAGTATAACACATGGGAGAGAAACTGTGTCCACAAAATAATCCACATTGTCCGTTGTTTTATGCACATTCGGGCAATGTGGATAATGTGTTTTTAGTGGATAAATGTTCAGTCTATGAGCGCAGGCCCGATATCTGTCACGTTTCCCGCTCCCATCGTAATGAGGATATCTCCGGATTTACAATGTGTACGGACATAATCCTCTATTTCGGAAAATGTAGGTATATAACGCACGTCCTTACCTGATTTTTCAAGTTCATCCGCCAGATTCTGTGAGGAAACACCGTAGATATCTTTTTCGCGGGCTTCATATATTTTAGCAAGCACGATATGATCAGCCAGAGAGAGCGCTTCGGCGAATTCCGGAAGCAGGGCCTTTGTGCGCGTATATGTGTGCGGCTGGAAAATGACCCAGGTCTCTTTGTGAGGATAATTCCTGACAGCCGTCAGGGTCGCCTTGATTTCCGTCGGATGGTGAGCATAATCATCGATTACCGTGACGTCACCCATCTTGCCTTTATACTCGAACCTTCTGTCTGCTCCTGTGAAATTCTTGAGTCCGTTGACGACAGCATCTACAGGCACATCCAGTGCCCGAACGGCTGCTACTGTAGCGAGTGCATTTGAAACGTTATGCTCGCCCGGAACACTGAGACTGATCCGGCAGAGGAAATTTCCGTTTTCGTAACAGTCGAAAGAACCGCAGCCGAAATCGTCGTACTCTACTGCCGAAGCGGTGTAATCGGCCTCCCCGTTAAGGCTGTAGGTTACGATCCTGCAATTCAGATTGCTTGTGACTTCGTCAAATTTTTTGGTATCCCGATTGATGACAAGAGTGCCGTCTTCCGGAATCTGGGAAGCGAAGATGTGAAAAGAATTCGCGATGTCATCAAGGTCTTTAAAGAAATCCAGGTGATCTGCGTCGACGTTCAGGATCATTCCGACCGTGGGTATAAGGGACAGAAAGCTGTTTGTATACTCGCAGGCTTCCGTGACGAACGTATCGGAATTTCCGACCCGGATATTGCCCCCGATTGCCGGCAGTATGCCGCCGACTGAAATCGTGGGATCGAAGTCTCCTGCGAGAAGAACATGCGAGAGCATCGAAGTAGTCGTTGTCTTGCCGTGCGTTCCGGCAACAGCTATTGATTTACGGTAGTTCTGCATCAGCTCACCGAGCAGCTCGGCACGCGACATCATCGGACATCCGAGTTTAACTGCTGCGGCATATTCCGGGTTGTCAGGGTGGACTGCGGCCGTGTACACTACCGCGTCAATATCAGGCGTAATATTATCGGCTGTCTGGCCGATTGTTACTTTTGCTCCGTGTTCCCGCAGTGAGGAGATAAGATCGGAGTCGTGAGAATCCGAACCCGACACAGTGAAACCTCTTCCGAGCAGTACTTCGGCGAGTCCGCTCATGCTGATTCCGCCGATACCTATAAAATGTATATGCTGAGGTTTATTGAAATCTATCTGATACATAAAATCTCCTTGAAATTTGGATGAATATGGATTATAAATATCTGGTGTGATATCATGCTTACTTTAGAAAGGAACCGATCAGTCTGTCATATCATATTTTAAGATGATGTGATCTGAATCATGATCAGCGGCTCCTTCACATCATGATACGAACCTCGAATAGCATTATAGGTCTAACCGCAGGAAAAAGCAAACCGGAATTGTATGTTTGTACAGGTTGATAAGGGTCAGACCCGAATGGGGGCTTTCTTTAGTGATCTGTAAGTTATATTGCTTAAAATCCAAAAACTGCAATTCCTGTTCACGAATCAAACTTGTTGTGATATAATGCTATTACTAAATCTCTATGCATTCCTATGTCCTATTGTTGAAGACTGGAGGATGCATCGGTCCTGGAAATGAGACAGCGGCCGGAAGCAGAGTCGTGAGGTGAGCTTATGATCAGGAAAGAAATGATAGCCATGCTGCTGGCCG
>CAMYVI010000240.1 GCA_947302185.1 uncultured Lachnospiraceae bacterium | reverse complement strand
AAAGCTATACTTTCCTGATGTTCTTTTCAGTTATCTATGTTAAGAAAAGAGGAGTATAATGACGTGTGAGCTAAGAACGGAAGGAATACAATGAGATACAATATATATCGCGTCAACAGGTATAGAAAGGTTCGATGAGAGAATACATGAAAACGGTCAAAGTAGTCGCAGCGGTGATATGTGATTCGCCGGCTGAGAAGAGGCTGGTATTTGCCACTGCCAGAGGTTACGGTGAATACAAGGGACAATGGGAATTTCCGGGCGGAAAAGTAGAACCCGGGGAGACGCCGCAGCAGGCATTAAAAAGAGAAATAATGGAAGAACTCGATACAAAGATAACTGTAGGCGATCTGATCGGAATCATTGAATTCGATTATCCGGACTTTCATTTATCAATGGATTGTTTCTGGTGCGGGGTAGAGGAAGGCAAACCGAAACTGATTGAAGCGGATGACGGTAAGTGGCTGTCAAAAGAAGAATTATACAGCGTTCAGTGGCTGCCGGCGGATAGGACTCTTATTGAAATAATAGAAAAATCATTGCAGGGGAATACATAGAATGGCAAGAACGAAGAAGCGTTCTTGCCGGTCTTGCATTCAACGTGGGGCGCGAATAGCGCCGAGATGTTCATGGTAAGGAGAACAGCATGACAATCAAAGATATGGGCATAGGTGATACTGCTGTCATAACCCGTGTCGGAGGAGAAGGAGCTTTGAGGCAACATTTTCTCGATATGGGAGTCATTCCGGGTACAGAAGTCACTGTCGTTAAATATGCGCCGATGGGCGATCCCGTGGAACTTATTGTGCGGGGTTACAACCTGACACTTCGTCTTGACGACGCTGCGCAGATAGAAGTAGATTCGGGAGCCGCAAGTGCAGATAAGGAAGGAAAATCCCGACCGAAGTCAAAGCGGGCACATCCCGGACTCGGTGAGGGAGGAAAGTATCACGCTCCGGGAAGCGGTGATCCTCTTCCGGACGGGACTCTGCTGACATTTGCTCTGGTAGGAAACCAGAACAGCGGAAAGACCACGCTTTTCAACAGACTGACCGGTACTAAGCAGCATGTAGGTAATTTTCCCGGTGTTACCGTGGACCGCAAAGACGGACCTGTACTCGGAAAAAAGGACACTCTCATCACGGATCTGCCGGGCATCTATTCAATGTCTCCCTATAGTAATGAGGAAATCGTTTCAAGGAATTTTGTCCTGAATGATAAGCCGAAAGCGATTATAAATATTGTGGATGCCACGAATGTTGCAAGAAACCTGTACCTTACGATGCAACTTCTTGAGATGAACGTTCCGATGGTGGTCGCTCTGAATATGATGGATGAAGTGACTAACAACGGCGGGAGCATTGACGTGAACACGATGGAGGCCATGTTGGGAGTTCCGGTACTGCCGATATCAGCTTCCAGAAACGAAGGCGTGGCCGAGTTGGTGGACCATGCGATTCACATTGCACATTATCAGGAAAAACCTCTTCGCCAGGATTTCTGTAACGAGAGTGACCACGGAGGTGCGGTGCATCGCTGTCTTCACGCTATTGCTCATCTCATAGAGGACCATGCCGAAAATTCCGGCCTTCCGGTTCGATTTGCAGCAAGCAAAGTCATTGAGGGGGACAGGCTTATTCTCTCTCAATTGAAGCTTGATCAAAATGAGACGGAAACAATGGAGCATATCATCAAACAGATGGAAAATGAGAGGGGGCTTGACAGAAGCGCGGCTATTGCCGACATGAGGTATTCGTTCATTCAAAAAGTATGTGAAGAGACAGTCAGCAAACCCAAAGAGAGCAAAGAGAGGAGCCGGAGCGAGAAAATCGACCGGTATCTGACCGGTAAATATACCGCTATTCCGATTTTCATCGTTATCATGGGAATGGTCTTCTGGCTGACATTTAATGTAATCGGTGCATGGATGCAGGGAGTACTCGAGGCGGGAGTCAAAATCCTGACCGAAGCCGCCGATCATGCGATGACGGCTGCAAATGTCAATAAGGCTATTCACGGACTTATAATAGACGGTATCTTTGAAGGAGTCGGCAGTGTCCTGAGTTTCCTGCCGGTTATCGTTACCTTGTTCTTCTTTCTGTCTCTTCTCGAGGACAGCGGCTACATTGCCCGTGTGGCTTTTTTTATGGATAAGCTCTTGCGAAGGATAGGACTCAGCGGAAGAAGTATAGTACCGATGCTGATCGGGTTCGGATGTACGGTGCCTGCCGTCATGGCGACCCGTACTCTGCCGAGCGAGAGGGATCGAAAGATGACGATTCTTCTTACGCCTTTTATGAGCTGCTCTGCCAAGGTTCCGATATACTCTTTCTTTATTGCGGCTTTTTTCCCGAAGAATGGCTGGCTGATCATGACCGGACTTTATGTCCTGGGGATTATTACCGCAATTCTGATTGCGTATCTTTATAAAGGGACCCTGTTCAAAGGCGAAGCGACTCCGTTCGTCATGGAACTGCCGAATTATCGTATGCCCGGAGTTAAAAATGTGGCGCAGCTTCTGTGGGAGAAAGCCAAGGATTTTCTTCAAAGAGCCTTCTCGGTCATACTGATAGCTACGATTGTTGTTTGGCTTCTCCAGAGCTTCGACCTTCATTTTAATATGATTACTGATTCACAGGACAGTATTCTTGCAGTCGTATCCGGTGTGGTCGCTCCGGTTATGCGTCCGCTCGGGCTCGATGACTGGAGAATAGTTACTTCTCTGATCAGCGGATTTATGGCCAAGGAAAGCGTTGTATCGACGATGAAGGTTTTGTTCGGAAAGAATATCAGTACACTTCTGACACCTCTTGCGGCGGCTACGATGCTGGTATTCTCCCTGCTTTATACACCTTGTGTGGCGGCAATTGCCTCGATCCGCCGGGAGCTTGGCAGCAAGTGGGCTGTGATCGTCGTGGTCTGGCAGTGTGTCGTAGCCTGGATCGTCGCATTAATTATACGGCTGATTCTGCTGATGTTGGGGGTGGCGTGATTTATGAATATCTGGGATATCATACTGCTCATTATTATCGTGGCGGCGGTATGTCTTGCCGCAGGACATATTGTTCGCGCCAAGAAGCAGGGGAAGTCTGCCTGCGGCTGTGATTGCGGGCATTGCGGAAGTCCGTGCAGAAGTAAACAGGAAAAGAATTAAAAGAAGTTCCTGAAGAATATGAACAACAAAAAGTGCATCGGGGAGACGAAAAATTCAGCTCCTTCGATGCACTTCAGTTTTTCGGTATTCAGCAAATCAATGTGAAGACTGCTTCTGCAAAAGATCTGAAAGATGTTTACTGTAAAAGAAGTCGTGGGTCAGCCTATCGTACTCTGCCCACAGAGGAAGAGTTTCGCACACGTCTGCCCTGGGACACGGCGGAGCGTCTTCCGCAAGACAGGCGACTGTAGCGAACTCGCCTTCCATCAGCTCAAGTATCTCTCCGACGGTGTATTCTTCAGGCGGCCTTAAGAGTTTATAGCCTCCTCCTTTTCCGCTTGCTCCGATCAGGAGGCCGCCGGAAACCATATTCTTTACAATAATTTCCAGATACTTTTTAGATATTCCCTGCCTCGCAGCGACATCTTTCAGCGGTATATAGCTGTCTGAGTTATGCTCGGCGAGGTCGATCATGACCCTTATGGCATACCTTCCTTTAGTTGAAATCATCTTAGTTCCCTCTCATACCATTTCTGAATTCAAAGTCACTCATGCTGCCACTTATTATAGCGCAGGTTGAAGGAATAAATCAAGACCAAAAACCTATTGACACGGTAGGTGAATAGGAATATAATTTGTATCGACGCGACGGACAAGAATATATTTCAGTGTGAGATGACCCCCGCCTCTATAGGCGGTGGGCAACAAAAGACACGGGACTATGATGTATACCGGATTGTATGACAATCGAAAGGAGATGCGAAAGTGATATATGCAGATAATGCCGCAACCACAGCAATGAGCGAAGCGGCAATAAATACAATGGTTTCTGTAATGAATGAGACATACGGTAATCCGTCCAGTCTCTATAGTATAGGACAGAAGGCTAAAGAAGTTCTCGAACAGGCCAGAGAGGATATTGCCTCCGTTATAGGCGCCGATCCTGCCGAGATTACTTTTACTTCGGGCGGAAGTGAAGCAGATAATCAGGCCATCCGTTCGGCTGCAGAGATCGGCCGCAAAAAAGGTAAGATGCATATCATCTCGACTGCAATGGAGCATCACGCTGTCCTGCATACACTTGAACGGCTGAAGAAGGAGGGGTTCGATATCACTCTTCTTGATGTCCACGAGGAAGGTATCGTTCGCCCCGAGGAAGTGGAGGCAGCGATCCGTGAAGATAC
>CAMYVI010000239.1 GCA_947302185.1 uncultured Lachnospiraceae bacterium | reverse complement strand
CCAAAAAGCATATCTGTATCATTCCGCTTTTGTACCTGTCACTGGAGCACCCAATGTCAAAAGTGAGGCTATCTCCATCCCAATCGTTCTCAAAGAAATACATTAATCCACTCTGTTTACTAACATCTATGTAGCCTTTGTCACATGCGTTTGGTACCAATACGCTTACTGTTATACTGCGGCGCTCTCCTTTTTTTAAATGAAGCTCTTTACGATCTGTTTTAATTCGATACCCCTGATCATTAGTCAGATCGCCTTTGCTGTAATAAAATGACACTCTATCTCTGGCAGGATCAATTTCCGTGCCCCAGGCCGGAAACTGCTCACAAACTTCGTTGACTTTGACATTCTTATCTGTATAAACAGCCACAAATCTGCTGATATCAGTGAGTCTGTCGTAACGTAAAATGTCATTTTTGGTCCTGCCGAAATAATTGGCCAGAACAAATTTGTTCTCTTCCGGCTGCTGCGCTTCTTCGGTATTGTCCTGTTCAACTTGCTGTACAGCCGATACTTGGGCTTTCTCGCTCTTCTTTGGTGCGGCCGGCTTTCTATAGTATGTATATATGTACCAAATACCGCTGATAATGCTCAGACCGAGGATCACACAGAGACCGACGAGTATACCGTTCACGACTTTATCATTGACGCGGCGGACGGTATGCCGGCGTTTATCGCTGACTTTTGCGTCCTGTTTTATTATTTTTGCCGGTTTCGCGACGATTTTCTTTTCCGTGTTCCACGGATTTACTATTATAGTATTTCCCTTTAGGGAGTCGGAAGAATTCTCCCTTTCCCAGGCCTCAAGCGCTTTCTTAAATTCATACGCCGATCTGTATCTCTTTTGTGGTTCCGGATGACATGCTTTTAGCACAATTTCACGGAGTCCCGGCGGCGCGTCTGCCGGCGGTGGCAGCATCTGCCCACTAACTCTTTTCCATTGGGCATACTCGAGCATTTTGACTGTGATATAGTTATCATTTACATCTAAGAAAGGCGGTTTCTGTCTGTTCAGGTAGATGTATAGCATGAGACCCAGAGAATAAATGTCGACTGTATTATCGTACTTTTCCCCCCTGTATATTTCCGGTGCTATATACGCCATTGTCCCTTTTTGCGTATATGCGCCTACAGTATTATCCAATCTCTTGGCAATTCCGAAATCTCCGAGCTTATACTCTCCGAATTCACTGCGAAAGATATTATCAGGCTTCACATCGCGATGGATAATTCTTTTATCCTCACAGCACCCGAGTGCCGTGCAGATATCTTTTCCTATTTTGATGACTTCTTTTATATCAGGTGCGCCCGCTCTTTTCTGATAGTTATGTATCGACTCTATCAGTTCCATCCTGATAAGAATAGTCCAACCTGCTTTTCCTTCGTGAGGAATCAGGGAGTGCTCTTCTATATGTACGATGTTTCCGGCACCTTTCAGGGATTCCATGATCTGGATTTCATTTGCGATCTCCCGTGCAGTACTTTCGTAGTACTTTTTCAATGAGTCTTCACTCATCCCCATTATACTGAGATTATTAGATTCCTTCTCATCCGAAGGGATCTCTATCACTTTAAGAGCCGCATGATATGTATATCCCAGTTCTTCTTTTTTTATGCGATATACTTCACCGTAACCCCCACGGCCTATCAGCCCGTCAAGTTTCCATCCCGAAAGATATTGCTCAATGTTGTTCATCATATTTGATCCTCTGCACAGTAATAGTCATAATTGATTCTGATATTACTTTAGACTCAAAACGCACATATCAGTCTTTAATTTTATCATGACGGCAATTCCAAATTACATGTTGCGTCTTTTGTTGCGCAAAAAAAGGCTGTCAGATGTGACAGCCTCCGCTTTAAATCGATTTTTTAAGTTTGTTCTGCATATTCCTCATAGACTTACGTCACGAGAATCCTGTGTTGAAGATTGCAGTCTTATTACCGCAGTATTCCTCACTCAGACTGCCATCCTGCCAGATAAGCCTCCTGCTCCGGCGTCAGCACGTCGATGGAAAGACCCATGGCGGCAAGCTTAGCCCAGCCAATCTCCTCATCGATGGAATCCGGAATCGCATAGACTTTCCTTACCAGCTCGCCTTTGTGTTCGGCCAGCCACTTGAGACTCAGAGCCTGCACCGAGAAGGACATGTCCATGATCTCCGCCGGATGGCCCATGCCACAGGCCAGGTTGACAAGACGGCCTTCACCGAGGACATTCAGTGTTCTGCCGTCCGAAAGAGTATAGCCCATAATGTTCTGTCTGCGCTCTTCGGCTTTTACTGCATTTGCACGGAGATAGGCGACATCGACCTCACAGTCAAAGTGACCCGCATTGCAGAGGATAGCCTGATCTTTCATGACGGCAAAGTGCTTTTCGGTGATGACGTCCTTGCAACCGGTCACGGTGATGAAAATGTCACCGTATTTTGCTGCCTCATCCATCGGCATGATGCGCAGACCGTCCATGGTCGCGTCAAGTGCCTTGAACGGGTCGATCTCTGTGACAATGACGTCGGCTCCCATTCCCTTTGCGCGGAGCGCAGTCCCCTTGCCGCACCAGCCGTAACCGGCGACGACCACAGTCTTGCCGGCCACGATCAGGTTGGTCGTATCCATAATAGCAGTCAGGGCTGACTGACCTGTGCCGTACTTATTATCATAATAGTGCTTAGCTTTGGCGTCGTTGACAGCCATCATCGGGCAGGGCAGGATACCTTCGCGCTCGCGGGCTTTCAGGCGGAGGATACCGGTCGTGGTCTCCTCGCAGCCGCCGATCAGGCAGTCAGCATACTCACTGCATTTGCCTCCGAGCAGGTTTATAAGGTCACCTCCGTCATCAACCACCAGATGGGGATGGCAGGCCAGTGTCTCCACAAGGAGCGCTTCGTATTCTTCCGCGTTGACTCCGTACTTGCCGAACGTATTCACGCCCATCTCAGCGACTGCGGCAGCGACGTCATCCTGCGTGGTCAGCGGATTGCTGCCAGTGAGGTACACATCCGCGCCGCCTTTCTTCAGGACCAGCCCGAGATTGGCGGTCTTTGCCTCAAGGTGTACGGAGACAGCGATGCGCATGCCTTTAAAAGGCTGCTCTCTCTCGAACTGCTCCTCGATCTTAGAGAGGGCCGGCATAAAGGATCTTACCCATTCAATTTTCTTTCTTCCTGACGGTGCAAGGGATGCATCTTTAATATTGCTCATTTCTTTACCTTTCCTATATAAATCCTATTTCAAGTCTCGCTTCGTGTTTCTTTCTAAAACAGGTCATCCGGTATCCGCCATTTCACATCTCGTTCGTGATTCTTTCGCAGGAACCGGTCATAATCAACCTGCAGCTTAGAGGTCACGTCACAGATATGCATCTACCATCTTCTGCACTTCATATCTGACACGTTCCGCGTCGATCGTTGCAAATTCCCGGTTCCTCATGACGAATTTTCCGCCGATCATGACTGACTTCACTTCTGATCCGTTTGCCGAATAGCACAGGGACGACATAATATTGTTGGTCGGGAACATAGACGGCTCCGTGAGATCGACAAATACAAGGTCCGCCTTGGCACCGTCGCTGATCTCGCCAAGCTCACCGCTCCTCTTAAGGGCACGGGCAGCGTTGATCGTGGCCATTTTTACGACCTCATCCGCCGGAGCTGCCGTCGAACTCCTCTGTACCCCCTTGTGGATAAGGGAGACAAGCCCCATCTCACGGAACATGTTCAGCGTGTTATTGCTGCATGTTCCGTCGGTGCCGATTGCTACGTTGATGCCTGCATTTGCAAAATCACAGACAGGAGCAAATCCATTGCCAAGCTTCGCGTTCGAAGCCGGATTCGTGACGACAGTCGATCCGCTGCGGGCTATGATGTCGATGTCGTCATCCTGCATCTGGACGCAGTGGGCAAGGATCGTATGGTCGCTCAGGAACCCGAGGTCATTCAGATAAGCGACCGGTGTCTTTCCGTGCTGCTTCCTGCAATTATTCACCTCATTAAGGCTTTCGGACAAATGCGTCTGGCGCAGCATCCCGCGCTTCTCCGATTCCTCGACGACCTGAGTGAGAAGCTTCGTCCCGCAGCTGTAGATCGCGTGGGGTGAGAGAATGAACTTCAGCAGGTCACCCTCATATTTTTCCTTTTCCTCGATGGCCTGGGAAAAACGACTGTAACCATCCCCATACAGGTCCTCCCCGACCAGTCCTCTTCCGATATAACCGCGCACTCCCGTCTCACTCGCTGCCCTGCAGGACTGCTCGTGGAACATATGCATATCGACAAAGCAGGTGGTGCCTGTGCGAAGCATCTCCATCATAGCCAGAAGGTTGGTCCAGTAAGCGCCCTCCTTCGGCAGTGTGTCCTCGACAGGCA
>CAMYVI010000238.1 GCA_947302185.1 uncultured Lachnospiraceae bacterium | reverse complement strand
AATTATAAGCATTTGAATAGTAAATGTCAAGACGGGAAACGAGGTCTTCGTTTCCCGTCCCGATTTGCTTTTGATAAAGACTTTGATAAATCACTTGTCTGTAAGAAAGCCGTAGCAAATAGCCGCAAGCGCTCCGCCCGCAAGCGGTCCGACGATGAAGACCGGCAGTGCGATCAGTGCGCCGACGTTTCCTGAAATTGCAGCGAAAATAGCCGGTCCGAGACTTCTTGCCGGATTTACAGATGTACCTGTAAGGCCGATACCGAGAATGTGGACCAATGTCAGGGAGAGACCGATAACAAGGCCTGCGACCTGCCTGAACTTAAATTTGGCGTCTGTGACGCCGAGAATGCACAGAACAAATATGAATGTAAGAATGACCTCAACAAGAAGTCCCGCCAGGAAGTTCCCATTCACGCCGGCAAGACCGTTGGATCCCGCACCGCCTGTCTTGTCCGTGACTCCGCCAAGTGCGAAAATTGCTGCGAGTATCGCAGATGCAACCACGGATCCGACACACTGCGCGATGACATACGGGAGAAAATCACTCTTTTCCATTCTCCCGGCAAGCAGACAGCCGAGTGATACAGCAGGATTGATGTGGCATCCGGAAATATTGCCGATGCTGTAAGCCATAGCAACGATGACCAGACCAAATGCCATTGCAGTCAGGACATATCCCCCACCGAACTCAGAGTCGCAGCCGACAAGCATCGCTGTTCCGCAACCAATGAACACAAGTGTAAATGTGCCGATTGCCTCGGCTAAGTATTTCTTCATTTATTTATACCTCCCTCGAAGAAAATTATGCAGACCGCATTCGGCGATCTGCACGAACTAAAAAACAGTATACACCATTTGCAGATCATTTCAAATATTATTATCCGCCGCTCACATCTCGCACGGGTCTTAGTATACCTTCTTCATATGTCAGTCAGACGAATACACCGTTTTCGACCATTCATTCAGAACCGTCTCAAGCTCCTCAAATGACTTCACCATATTAATTCTGCTTCTGAGCGCGGCCGAATTGCGGTAACCGGTGGTATACCAGGCGATGTGCTTGCGCATTTGCAGAATTCCGAGATGATCTCCCTTCTCTGCAAGCTGCATGCGGGCGTGGCGAAGCATTTCTTCTCTTGCTTCTTCTATGGATGGCTTGGGCAAATGTTCGCCTGTCCTCTCATAATGCAGGCAATCCCGGAAGATCCACGGATTTCCTCTTGCCCCGCGTGCGATCATGACAAGATCGCAGCCTGTATGGTTCAGCATTGCAATGGCATCCTCCGGTCTGAAAACATCACCGTTCCCTATGACCGGTATTTTTACGGCTTCCCTGACCTGCTTTATGATATCCCAGTCGGCCTTGCCGGAATAATACTGTTCCCTTGTCCGTCCGTGCACGGCAATCGCATCTGCGCCGGCGTCCTCGAGAGCCTGTGCAACTTCGACGGCATTGACTTCCTCATCATTAAAACCCTTTCGGATTTTTACAGTCACAGGTCGGTCCGTTGCGTTTTTCAGAGCGCGGACTATTTGCTGAGCCCTGTATATGTCGCGCATAAGGGCTGAACCTTCCCTGTTATTGACGATTTTTGGCATGGGGCATCCCATATTGAAGTCGAGGATATCGTATGGCTCATGATTCAGTTTTTCAGCAGCGTATGCGCATGTGTCGGCGTCCGGGCCGAAGAGCTGCATGGAGATCGGGTGCTCATTTTCAGAAATATTGATAAAGGCAAGAGTCTTCTTATTGCCATGAAGGACTGCATTGGCCGATACCATCTCCATGGAGACAAGCGACGCGCCCTGCTCAGCGCACAGGATACGGAACGGCTGGTCCGTAACGCCGGCCATCGGGCCGAGTACGAAATGACCGTTGATGGGCAGGCTGCCGATTTTGACGATTTGTCCCGCTGCATTTTCATTGGGATTCCGGGTCCGGCTCATTGTTATCTCAGTGAGTTTTTCACTTTGTCCCGCTGCATTTTCATCGGGATTCCGGGTCCGGCTCGCTTTTGTCTCAGTGAGTTTTGCGCCTTGTCCCGCCGCATTTTCATTGGGATTCCGGATCCGGCTCATTTCAATCTTCCGTGTCACTGTCAATGGCTGCCTCCTCCACACTCTCTCCGAGCACCACCAGGCGGTAGTACATCGTCAGCTGCTCCATGAGTTCGGTCTTGGTCTGCTGCAGCTGTTTGATTTTCAATTCAGATCCGATTTCGTCAAATCTCGGATCGCCCTCTGTGGAAATCACTCTGAAGTGAGGTTTGCGATCTTCCCCGAATTCGATTGTGAGTACGCCGCCGACATCCTCCGTGAACTCCACACAGAGGATCTGAAGCTCATTTTTAACGGCCTTCGGAAGCTTTTCGAAGGCCGGATTAAGATAGTATTTCTGGCTGTACCAGCTGGCACCGCATAATGTTACGCTCATGAAATCTCCTTTATGTAACCTTTTCCCCTCATATATATCCGTAGAGCCCCCTTACTGAGACCTCGCCGCTCGTTATTTCCCTTGTCTTTCCGTCCTCGAGCTCGACGATGAGCCCGCCTGTTTCGGTTATTCCGCGGGATGTTGCGACATATTCACCCTTCGGATCCTCGATCCGGACCCGGAGGCCACGGCTCACGAGGAGTTCATTGTAGGCATCCGTCAGAAGAGCAAAGTTCTGCGTCTCGCAATATTTCAGGTAGTTCTCTCTGAAGCGGATGAGGACCGCTGCCAGAAGACTTCCGCGTTCTGCATCCTTTCCTCCTTTTTCAATCTTAAGGGAAGTCGCTGTGCTGCGGATTTCTTCAGCAAATGCCGTCTGATTCACGTTTATTCCCGTCCCGATAACGACATAATGGATTTTTCCGATGTCAGCTTTCATCTCGGTCAGGATTCCGCAGATTTTCTTCCGGCTTATTACAACATCATTGGGCCACTTAATTCCGACGGGAAGGCCGGTGACATCACATATAGCCTGAGCGACGGACAGACCCATGACGAGTGTCAGGGCTGAGGCGTGTTCCGGAGCAAATTCCGGTCTGAGAAGCAGCGAGAAGTAAATATTTTCACCGCCGGGACTGACCCAGGTGCGGCCGAGTCGGCCTTTTCCTGCCGTCTGTGCGTCAGTAATGCCGACGGTTCCCTCCGGGAAATATACTTCGGCGAGTTCTTTGACCCATTCGTTGCTGGAATCGACGGATTCGCGAAAGAGTACATTTGAATAAAAGCGGGATGCCCCCCGCTCTTCCAGTATTTTTCTTGTAATTTCTGACCAGTCGGACATGCTTCCGCCTTTCATTTTTCTGATTCATCTCACTATCGAGCTCACGGGAACTCCGCGTCAGAGAATCAAGAGCGCCTCGTCGTTCCCGGTGCGACGTGTAAGATGCAAAGTGTCTTCATCATTGCTGTTCAGAGGAAAATGACCACCAGACAAAGCAGCGCCAGCACTATATGGACCGTCGCCTGCTTCCGTCTTCCCTTGTAAATGCTGAACACGCCTGCAAGTACATTCATAAGAATACCGAAAACAAAGGTAAGATCTATCAATGCCATCTCCTCACCGTGCGTAATCAATACGAACAGAAAAAGAATGGTCATAAGCACAGTAAGGACGATTTCGAATATCTCATATACTACTTCTTCAAATGGTGTTCCGTCTCTCATCCCTCTGCCTCCGTGCCTCGTACATCAAAATGCCCGACGCCATCGCCGCATTAAGCGACTCGACGCGGCCGCACATCGGAATTTTCATGAGAACATTCGCCCGCGCAGACAGCGCATCGCTGAGTCCCCTGCTCTCATTGCCGATCATGAAGGCTGTACCTCCGGTGTAATCGGCGTCGGTGTAATTGTGTGTGCCGTGCAAATGAGCCGCATGAGTAATTATCCCCCGCTCTGCAAATATATCGAGCAGTTTATCCACATCGTGCACATAGAAATGGGGCACCCTGTAGATTGATCCCATTGTGGATCGGATCGTTTTGGGGTTATACAGATCTACAGCCCCCTCTGTCAGGAAAACGGCGTCCACTCCGGCTGCCTCGGCCGTGCGCAGAATCGTTCCGGCATTTCCCGGGTCCTGAATATTTTCCAGAAGCATAAAGAACGAATCCGGTTCTGACAGAATTTTCTCAAGGTCATACACAGGCTTTCTTACGACCGTGAGAATTCCCTGGGGGGATTTCGTATCAGAAAGACCGGCGAACCGTTCCTTCTTTATATCATTGACCACTTGTATTCTATCCGGAAGGCTGCTGAAAAAGTCCGGGTGTTCCCGGTTAAATTCCGCCGTGGCAAATACTGCCTCGATCCATTCATCCGGGGCTTCGCTGCAGAGCTTGATTCCTTCCGTGACAAAAAGGCCCTGCTCATCGCGGGCCTTTTTATTTTTTTGAA
>CAMYVI010000237.1 GCA_947302185.1 uncultured Lachnospiraceae bacterium | reverse complement strand
ATCTGGTAGACCGCAAGAAAGATGTCATTATTTCCGGCGGTGAAAATATTTATCCCGTCCAGATCGAAGATTTCCTACATACGTATGAGCCGGTCAAAGATGTCGCTGTTATCGGCTTCCCGGACAAGCGTCTGGGTGAGAAGACAGCAGCCATCATAGAGATCAAGGAAGGCTATACCTGTACGCGCGAGGATATTGAGGAGTACTGTATGAAGCTTCCCAAGTACAAGAGACCGCGGGAAATTATCTTCGCGCATGTTCCCCGCAACGCTACGGGTAAGATCGAGAAACCTCGTCTCCGGGAAGAATATGCAGTCACCGGGCTTGTCGCTGCCGAAAATCAGATTGATTTCTGAGAATCAAGAACGCCTCGGCGTTCTTGTCGCGCCGCGCAGGGTGCGAAGCACCGTCCTTTATGCGCGTCAGGACACCCTGCAAATATGATGGACACAGTAGTTATGACAAATAAGAATAATTTTATACAAGGTCTAAAAGACGGCATTCCGATTTGTCTCGGGTACTTTGCAGTATCTTTTGCATTCGGAATTCAGGCGGCAGATATCAATCTGTCGCCTTTTCAGGCTGGTCTGCTTTCGCTTCTGAATGTGACCTCAGCCGGTCAGTTCGCCGGTCTTGCAGTTATTGCTTCATCCGGCTCTTTTTTAGAGATGGCTGTACTGCAGGCGATCGTTAATCTCAGGTATCTGCTTATGTCGGCGGCTCTTTCCCAGAAGCTTACTCCGGAAACATCTACACTGCACAGACTCGGGATCGCATATGGTGTGACGGATGAAATCTTCGGTATCAGTGTACTCAGAAAAGGTATGCTGAGCCCGTTTTATTCCTATGGAGCAATACTGGTATCCGTGTTCGGGTGGGTCTCGGGAACTGTTCTGGGGGCCGCGGCGGGTGCGATTTTACCCCAAAGGCTGATAAGTGCCCTGGGTATTGCACTTTACGGCATGTTCATAGCTATCATCATTCCTCCCGCCCGGGAATCGAAGCCGGTCCTCATTACCGTGATCGCAGGTATGGCGATATCTACGATTTTTACGTATGCACCGATACTCAGGGCTCTCTCCGGAGGAATGAGAATAATAATCGTGACTGTGATCGTTGCGGGAGCATCGGCATTTATCTGGCCTGTCGAGCAATGATCATGCTGCGAATAAGCAGAAACACAGAGGTATTATAAATGAATCATTCGGTATATATTTATATTCTTGTAATGGCAGCCGTTACATATGCGATCAGAGCTCTCCCTCTTACACTTATCAGAAAAGAAATAAGCAGCAGATTTATCCGCTCATTTCTTTATTATGTCCCGTTTGCCACCCTTGCTGCGATGACATTTCCTGCTATTATTACTTCGACGGATTATGTGCCGTCAGCCTGCATCGGATTTGCGGCTGCACTGATTCTGGCTTTCAAAAGACAGAGCCTTATTGTGGTCGCCTGCGGTGCATCGGCAGCGGTCCTGACAGTTGAGTTGATTCTCGGCATGCTATGAGCATCTCTCTTTTCAAAATGAAATAACGCGTATTCTCAGAACCGTGTTACCATATCAGACGGCTGAATATATTAAAAAAAGAACAAATGTTATCACAAAAAAACCAAAATCAATCATCGGTCTTGAAAATGTCACCGCTTTAGGGTTTATTATTACCAGGAGGTGACGAAGAGATGCAAAAAGTATTGATTGTTGCGGAGGAAGCCGGAAAATACAATCGTCTGCGGAACCTGATAGAGGCGGGGGCGGAAGAAGCCGTGATAAGCAGATGTTCCAGTATGTCTGAAGCAGCAGAGACTGTTCGCAGTGAGGGAGCGGATATTATTGTTGCGGACGTGAGTTCAGCGTTTTCCGAGAAGGGACGGGCGAAAAAGCAGCAGTTTTTGCCCACAAAGGGAAATGCAAAACAGGATCTCGGGTATATTAAACAATATATCCGCGATCACTACGGTGAACGGATTGATAACTCAAAGCTTGCAGCGATAATACATCTCACCCCGAATTACCTGTGTACTCTGTTCAAAAAAGAAGAAAAAATGACTGTGCGCGCCTATATTGAAAAAGTGAGACTCGAGAGAGCTGTTTTCCTGCTGATTAACGATGACATGTCGATCAGTGATATATCCGCTGAGGTAGGCTACAGGCAGCCTTCTTATTTTTGCCGGGTCTTTCGAAATTATTATAATGAAACGCCTACGGAATACAGGGAACGAAGAAGACCTGAAGGATGCGGCGGGAGAAATGGAAAACAGTAATAATAACAGCAGCGTATTTCATGTGAGAAGGGAAGTATACGAGGCGCACACGTATATTATTGACCACTTTCTGGAAGTATCCTCATGGGATGATGTTGCACAACAAGTAGGCTTATCGGGGAAATATCTGAGGAAACTCTATTCAGATACTTACAATCAAAGCCTGAACCGGACGCTGACGGAGCTGAGGATGAAATATGCATCCGATCTGCTTGTCACTACGAGTATTACAGTCCGGGAAATAAGCTTTCTGACCAATTATCACAATGTGGCTTATTTCTGCAGGAGATTCAGAGAATGGAGCGGTATGTCGCCAATAGAATACAGGAGGAAATATACTATTGTGGGAATGAGTGACAGAATCGTATAAATATGGTATTATTAGGGGTGTTATTCAGATTTGCGTATATAATGTTGAATAGTCAATTGCGATAAAATTCACCGGCATACAGAAGTGCGCAATTTTCTAAAAATGTTGAAAGCTTAAAGGAGAAAGCTTGCATGAAACGATTAATTCCCCTTCTTCTGACTGCAATGGCTGTCATTTTTGCAACGGTTGGTATAGGGTACAGCTATATTGCCAGAAGCGTAAACGGCAGCAGTTCAGATGCTGGCCAAAAGGACAGAAAAGTCTATACCAGAGGCGATGGGACGCCGGCCGAACTCGCTGAACAGAATCTGTGGCTATACCGTCAATATATAGTGACTATACCGACACCGGAAATTATGGCTGTGCCGGCACAGGAGGTGCAAAAACAGGATTTTTCTCCGAATGCCGACACTGTAATAGACGAAAACGGATATCAGACGATACCGGATAATTCAACTGTGACAGAGGTCAGTTCGCGAAAACTGAGAACCAAATATTTTACACTTTGGATTCCGGGCTGCTGGGTAGGAAATATTGTAGTCGAATGCAGATATATTGATCAGAAACCCGCGGAGGGACAGGATGCAGAATCAATCACGCAGGATACCATTTCTCTCAGATTCTACGAGAAACAGAACTATGAAGCGTACATTTCGGCTGAAGATAATGAGTACCCCTATGCTACCGGTCTGATAACGGAATTACGTTACACCAGTACTCTGAACGATAATGAATGGCTCAAGACAAGTAATTACGAGACATATATCGGAACGAGCACGCTCGGACAGTTGTCATACGAGCTGTTCCTGTATGAGATTCACAATTCAAACGATCTTACAAGGCCGGAATACGAGACTACCTACATGTATCTGACGAAGATCAACTATTCAGGGTGTATTATATCGTCAATGAAGGTCACCGGCGGCGGTACAATAGAATATACGGAAGAGACTAAAAAGGGATATGTTGACGCCTGGGATGTAAACAGTGAAGGAATGTCAGCGAACAGCACAGTGCCCGAAGACGGTCTGCTTGAAAGTGAGAGAGCTGCAATGAATGATGAAAATTCCGATGCGGGCTTTATCCCGCAGGCAACGGAGGAAGGAGTTTTGGGTTGAGCACTTATGTCATGTCAGATTTTCACGGCAGACATGATCTCTTTATCAGAATGCTGGAGAAGATTTCGTTTTCCGATTCGGATACGCTGTATATACTGGGAGATGTCGCTGACCGCGGGCCGGACGGAATAAAAACATTTCTGTATATTATGGATAAGCCGAACATCATATTTCTTGTGGGAAATCATGAGATGCTGTTCCTGTCGGCCGTAAAGAGAATGCTTATTACCGGGACCAAAGATCCCGAAAAGCTTCTTAACACGCAGGAGTTTCTGCTGTGGATCTATAACGGGGGTATTCCGACCTGGAATGCTTACATTATGCTTCCCAGAGATGTGCGGAGATCTATAGTGAGTTACATCGGCAACGGTTATCTGGTCATACCCGATGTCGTAGTGGGAGACCGCCATTTCTATCTCTGCCATGCAACGCATGCGGACACGTATGTCGATAAGCCCATCCTGTTCAGGGATGCGAGCGGATCTCTCAAACAGCACATAGTCTGGGACCGCATTTATCCGAGGAAAACGCATATGAGTGCAGAGTTCGATCACATTGATTACTCTGAGCTGTATGTGAAATATCCGAAGAAGACGACTATGATTTTCGGTCATACGCCGACTACGCTGTTCACTGATCCCGCACCTGACGGA
>CAMYVI010000236.1 GCA_947302185.1 uncultured Lachnospiraceae bacterium | reverse complement strand
GCCGCAGCCCGCCCCTTCACCACGCATTTCAACGCCCTGAATGAGGACAAGAAGCTTAGAATCTCTCTCGAGCTCTACTTAAAGCGCCTGATCGTCGGCGGTCTTGAGAGAGTCTACGAGATCGGCCGCGTCTTCCGCAACGAGGGTCTCGATATAAAGCACAATCCGGAATTCACTCTGATGGAGCTCTATCAGGCTTACACAGATTACGAAGGCATGATGAGACTCACTGAGGACATGTACAGGACAGTCGCCCAGGAAGTTCTCGGAACGACCCTTCTTAACTACAAGGGCAATGTCATCGACCTCGGAAAGCCTTTTACGCGCATCACCATGACAGAAGCTGTCAAGAAGTACTCCGGTGTCGATTTCGACGAAGTGAAGACACTGGAAGAAGCCCGCGCCCTCTGCGACGCCCGCGAGATCCACTATGAGCCGCACCACAAGATCGGCGACATTCTGAATCTCTTCTTCGACGAGTACGTCGAGGAGCATCTGATCCAGCCGACATTCCTGACCGGCCACCCGATCGAGATCTCCCCGCTGACAAAGAAGGATCCGGAGAATCCGGGCAAGGTCCTCCGCTTCGAGATGTTCATGAACGGCTGGGAGATGTGCAACGCCTACTCCGAGCTGAACGATCCGATCGACCAGAGAGAGAGATTTGCAGCGCAGGAGGAAGCATTTGCAGCAGGCGACGAGGAAGCCAATCACACCGACGAAGACTTCCTGAACGCCCTCGAGATCGGCATGCCTCCGACAGGCGGCATCGGCTACGGCATCGACAGACTTGTCATGCTGCTCACCGGCGCGGAAGCCATCAGGGACGTCCTGCTCTTCCCGACAATGAAGACCTTAGGCGGCAAAGGTGCATCTGACGCACCTGCTGAAAAGTCAGCCGAAGAGGCCGCTCCAAAGGCTCCGGAAGCTCCGAAGGCAGTCGCTCCGGAGAACGCCGAGACAGAGCCGCTCTTTGAGGAGACTGTCGATTTCGAGACTTTCAGCAAGTCCGATTTCAGGGTCGTAAAAGTCAAAGATTGCGTAGCGGTCAAGAAGTCCAAGAAGCTCCTTCAGTTCACACTGGACGACGGCACGGGCAAGGACCGCACGATTCTCTCAGGAATTCACGCATTCTACGAGCCGGAAGAGCTCATCGGCAAGACGCTTGTGGCTATCGTGAACCTTCCGCCGAGACAGATGATGGGAGTCGAATCTTGCGGCATGCTCATGAGCGCGGTCCACAAGGAGGACGGCGAGGAGAAGCTCAATCTCATGATCGTGAGCGACGCGATTCCGGCGGGCGCGAAGCTGTATTAAGCAGCTCACAGCTATGTGATCGGGACGCATGCGCATAGTTTCTGAATGTGCAAAATATCCGTATTGACATACAAATGACATAAAATAAATGTCCTGACATGGACTCATATGGCATCTGATGCACTAAAAGGTCTGTATGACCGTGTATTTTACAGGGGCACTTTTCCAAAAATCTTTTGGAGAGGTGCTCCTTTTTATTTGCACAGTTAGAGGACATTCAGGCACAGCCGCTATTAAGGCAGTTCCCCGGACCAGGAGCGCAGAATAATAAAAGGAGGAATACGATGAACTATTCGGCAAAGTTCAACTACTTCTATGGTAAACAGGCAGACGCTTACAGCTTCTACCGAATACCAAAAGTTCTTTTCACAGATCCTTTCTTCTCCAAGCTCTCCTGCGAGGCAAAAGTCTTGTACGGCTTAATGCTTGATCGCATGTCGCTCTCAATAAAAAATCAATGGCTGGATGATCAGGGCAGAGTCTACATTATCTTCACGATTGAAGAAGTAAAGACCTATATGGGCTGCTGTCGTCAGAGTGCCGTTAATATTCTCGCGGAACTTGATAGCGAGAAAGGCATTGGACTAATAGAGAAGAAGCGGCTCGGCTTTGGCAAAGCAAATATCATCTATGTGAAGAACTTCACTCTGCAGGTATCGGACGACGAACTTACAGAAGTCCAGAAAATAGACTTCAAGAAGTCTATGGGACAGACTTCAGGAAGTCTGGAAAATGGACTTCAAGAAGTCCGGAATGTAGACTCCAAGAAGTCTGAGGTACAGACTTCCTGGAATCCAGAAAACAGACTTCAGGAAGTCCAAAAAACAGACCCTAATTATACTAATTATAGTAATACTGATTTGAACAATACTAATGAGAGCGATACGGATTCTTATCTATCAATCACCCCGGATATCCGTTCGCCCAAAAACACCGTAACGGATGAGATGGATAGACGGATGACTTACGAGCAAATAGTTAAGGACAACATTGGATACCAGATACTTTCCGGAAGCCATGACAAAGAACGTCTGGATGAAATCGTTGATATCATCCTGGACGCAGTCTGCACCAGCTGTAAAACAATTCGAATAGGTAAAAACCCTCTGCCTGCGGAATGTGTAAAAAACAGATTCCTGAAGCTCAGCTATATGCACATAGAATATGTTTTTGAATGCCTGGATCGAAACACAACAAAGATAGCAAATATACACAGTTATCTGCTCACAGTGCTTTACAACGCGCC
Source organism: uncultured Lachnospiraceae bacterium (assembly GCA_947302185.1). Next base: position 1,872 of record CAMYVI010000236.1, on the reverse strand, counting down.
GGCAACCATGAACCACTACTATGCCGCAGAGGTGAATCACGATATGTACGGCTGATAATATCTGTAGGAAGAATCGTTCCATTTCGAGCAGCGATTTACCAGCCTTGATCCTGTGCTTCTCGCGCAGGACAAGGCTTCCCGCTCCGTCAGACAGCAGATTGTTCCGGATCAGAGAAACAGTTCACCGGACTTTTTCTCCGTCCCGAAACCTGGCAGAATCTCCTCGGAGTGCCCGGCTCACCTGGCCGCCCCTCCTCTTCGATTCTGCCATCTGCAGTCTTCCTTGCGGGCAAATCGCAAAACCACAGCCACCCCGCCGCCGACCGCCTAAGCGTCCAAATCGGCTCTGGGATGTCAGGCAAGTTTCGCAAAATGGCAAGCCACTTTGCACCGGAATCCGCTCCGCACCTTCCTCATGATTCAAAATTTTGAGGAAGGGTTTGATTATTCCTTCTATGATGGGAATTATAAGCTGCTTGACGGCGGCATTGTTACGAATGCGGATCAGCCGATGGAAAATGCTATCAGAGACATTCTTACAGATTCCGGATTGCAGATAGTAGGTCGGGTAGAGGATGTGGACGCTTTCATGGAACAGGTGGCAGAGGCAGAGAAAGCAGGAATCACAAAAGATTCATGCACTCTTAATACCATTGAGGACATCTCCGCTGTTAACGGTTTTTTAGTTAATGAAATCTATAAAGCACTCTTCGAAGTTGCTAATAAAGAATATGTGCGTGAGAAAAATGAGTTTCAGATTCCGACATTTCTTGATGCTGCAGAGCGGATAGCAGATAGGTTTTTGAATGCGGGTGTTTTAAGAAAACATTTTTTGCAGATTAAGGTGCTTTGCGCAGGTGCTAAGAAGATGCCCTTTAGCTCCCTTAAGTATTCTAAGGAATTGTTTGAGATAACACATGATGCAGTGTTGGCACGTTCTGTGGTTGCTCTTCTCTTAGATAGAAAAGAGACTGATTCCAAGGAATATGAGCCGTATCTTGAGGTGTTGGAGAAATCTGATAAACCGGATTTTTCTATGACTGTCGCTTGTGCAATGCTTGCTCTTGGAAGGATAGAGGCAGCGGAGTTTTACGCATATAAAGCATTGTATTTTTTGAATGATGATGACTATGATATTTATCGTAGTTACTTCAGCTTCTGTAGCAATAATCTGCATAGATTTCGCGATGACACAGTAGTTCGGTCTGTTCGTGGAGGAGTAGTAGTAACGCTCGAAGAAGATGGAGCCGGTGAAGATAGCCGATTTGAAATCTGCCTGGATCAAGAAGCAGACTTCTCTGATGAAGCTAACCGGAGCATGGGGATTGAGCATATTACACCTACTAATCCGGAGTATAGAAAACTGTCTGGTAGTGGAATTGGACAGATGTTGAGGTTACGTGATAAGAAATATAAGGTCGTTGAAATCATGCCCCGCAGTCAATATGGGATGCGCTTCATTTTTAAGAAAATTCAGGAGAACCCAGAATTATTCAAGAGCGTTGTGTGGATGATGTCTACAGAAAATATTGATGACATGTTGAAACAAATTAAGGAACTGACTGACAACACCGATCAAATCAAAACGCTTCTTGCATACTATAATTTTGAGAACAATGAGGCGGGACTTCCTATAGATGCTGTTGCATTTGGCGACTACAATAAATATATCCTCGCCTTTAAATATCTGCTTTATCATAAGGATGAAGCTTTTTATGCAGGTCAATCTTTTCGTGAGAACGAAGAGGCGGAGGAATACGTTCCTGGACTGTCAACATTTATGTTGTTATCCATTATGGGACGTATGGATGTGTTGGATGCGCTTAAAAATCGGATAATCATTCCAGAAAGTTATATTGCTTTCTTACAAGA
>CAMYVI010000235.1 GCA_947302185.1 uncultured Lachnospiraceae bacterium | reverse complement strand
AGAGCCTGATGGAAGGTCTGGCCGAATACTACAGCGCGGAACTCGCCCAGAAGGTGAGCAGAGGAATGCGTGAGAGTATCCTCAGCGGGAAGATGATCAACGGCAATCCCTGCTTTGGCTATCTGGTCGTTAACAGGCACTACGTGCCGGATCCGGACCATGGACCGCTTGTCAAAGAAATCTTTGAGCGTTACTCCGGAGGCGAGACCGCTGCTATGATATGTGAAGACTTTGCCCGTCGAGGAATAAAAACCGCTGCCGGCGTTGATCTGCAGCCGAAATCCGTATATAAGATCCTGCGGAACATCAAGTACACCGGTCTGTATGTCTACGGCGATATCCGTATACCGGACTTTCACGAGCGCTTAATAACAGATGAACTGTTTCAGGAGGCACAGAAAAGATTGGAACTGAATGCTAAAGGGAAATCGAAACGCAGAAGAAAAGACGCTGTAGACTACTTGCTGTCCGGCAAAGTCTACTGTGGTAAATGCAAAAACCGTTTTGTCGGTGAAAGCGGTCATGGTAAACTCGGTGAAGTTTACCACTACTACAAATGCTCGGGAAGGAAGAATAAGAATAGTGGATGTGATATGGAAATCTTCCGGAAAGATGATCTGGAATCAGCTGTCATCACCATCACTCAGCAGGATGTTTTGACTGATGAAATGATTGAGTATCTCGTCCGCCGTGTCCTTGAGATACAGGCAGGTGAGGAAGAGGATCCCGTTCTCAGAAGCATGGAAAAAACACTGAGAGACACTCAGAAGAAAATCAGGAATATTCTTACCGCGATCGAGGCGGGGATCTTTACCCCCACAACAAAGGACCGCCTCACAGAGCTCGAGACAGAGAGGGACCGGATTAGCGCGGAAATAACGAAATCGAAAGTCAGGAAGACAACTTACACTACTGATGAGATTCGTTTTTACCTTGAAAGCTTCCGGGATGGGAATGCTGATAATCCGGACTTTGCAAAGAATCTGATTGAAATCTTCGTAAAGGCCGTCTACGTCTATGATGATTACCTTGTTATGTTCTACAACTTTTTTGGTGGAGGAGGTGACGGAGAGCGCCACTCCTTTGAGGAAATCGCCGATCAGGCGATAGCTGATAGGATTTCTGAGGGGACGAGTTCGGATAGTGTCCCCTCTGGTCCAGCAGGATTACAGACAAAAAGCGTATGAACCGTGTGACAGCACATGTTCATACGCTTTTTCGTCGTCTTTTTTCAGAGCATATCAGAAAGAATGCTTATAGTCTCTCTCCGCCTCTCTCTGCATATCTTTTTTAGCAATATCCGCCCTCTTATCATAGAGCTTCTTACCCCGTGCAAGTCCGATTTCTACTTTGACCAGACTCCCCTTCAGGTAAACCTGAAGCGGCATCAGCGTAAAGCCCTTCTCGCGGATCCTCTGACCCAGCTTTCTGGTCTCGGCTTTATGAAGCAGAAGCTTTCTGGGACGCAGCGGATCCTTATTGAATATATTTCCCTTCTCATAGGGAGAAATATGCATTCCGACGATAAAGACCTCGCCGTCCTTAATCTCAACATAGGACTCCTTGATTGAACATTTTCCCATGCGGATAGATTTGACTTCTGTACCTGCCAGAGATATCCCCGCTTCATATTTTTCAAGAATAAAATAATCATGATAAGCTTTCTTGTTGTTTGCAATCAGCTTAATGCCGTTTTTCTCTCCCATTTCAAGTACCTCTTATTTCCGTCATGGTATGCACTGATCCGGAAAACTCCCTTTATTGAGAATATCTTATTACTTTCGATAAGATTCTTCATCGGAACAGGTTCGTTAACCGCACAATTATAACCTATTATACCCGTTGTAATCTATAATTCCAATCGGTTTTTTACCGATGTCAGAACCACCTGTCATCATATAAATCATCTTTATAATCGAATCCGCTTCCGGAATTCAATCCGTCAAGAGTGAAATCAACAGTATGCATCCTTAAATCGGCGTCTTTTACATACACTGTGATTGCATCTCCGATACTGTATGTCTTTTTTGAAAGCCTGCCGACCATGGCCATCTTTGTCTCATCAAAAGAATAATAGTCATCGGTCATGTCGCTCACACGCACGAGCCCTTCAATGGTATTCGGCAGTTCAACATACATTCCCCATGTAGTAACGGAAGAGATTTTTCCTTCAAATTTCTGCCCGATTCTCTCATACATGTACTCAGCCTTCTTGAGCTTATCAGTTTCCCTCTCGCACTCAGTCGCCCTGCGCTCCGTGATCGAGCTTTGATTCGCGACCTCTCCGAGAATCTCCCTGTAGTGCCGTGTCCTTTCCGGCGTCATCCTTCCTCTGATACAGTCGTGAATTATCCGATGTATCTGGAGATCCGGATATCTTCGGATCGGAGAAGTAAAATGACAGTAATACTTTGCGGCAAGCCCGAAATGTCCGTCACAAGTCGGCTCATACCTTGCCTGCTGCATAGCCCGGAGTATCACATAGGAGACCATCGTCTCTACCGGGGTACCCTTCACGGATTCCACTGCCTGCTGTATTTCCATAGGAGTGATCTTCTGTTTTTTCTTATCGATCTTAACGCCCCGGCTTCGTACAAATCTCAGTGCGCTCTCTATCTTCTCCGGATCCGGCTCACTGTGGATGCGATAGATAAACGGTATCTCCCGTCTGCAGAACTCTTCCGCCACAGTCTCATTTGCTGTCAGCATGAAATCTTCAATCAGACGGGTCGCATCATTTGCCTTCTCCGTAAAGATATCTGTCGGAATCCCTTTTTCATCGAGAAGAATCTTGGCTTCCGGGAAATCAAAATCGATTGCCCCGCGTTTCTTTCTGCGGGCTCTGATTTTGAGGGACAGATCAAGCATATCACAGAACATCGGAATTAATTCTTCATACTTTGCAAGGAGCTCTTCGTCGCTCAATGAAGTATCACGATTCGAATCTCCGACATGAATACCTTTCTCTTTATTCGAGACGGCACAGGGATTCAAGGCTGTCACTTCCTTTCCTATGCCGCATGGAACAAAGGCATCCTCGTCCTCTGTAACCGCTCCGGAAACGGCTGCACTGATCGCCGGCTGCTCCGTCGCCTTTCCTTTGAGCTCCAATATCCTCTGTACGTCCGGATAACTCATGCGCTCATCTACACGAATCACGCTCTCGACGATTCTGTACTTCTCCACTGCGCCTTCCCTGTTCATTTCCATGATAACAGAAAGACAAAGCCTGTCCCGGCCGGCGTTCAGGGAACATATTCCGTTAGACAATCTTTCCGGCAGCATCGGTATCACCCGGTCAGCCAGGTAAACAGATGTCCCCCGCTTCAGTGCTTCGCGATCCAGAGCCGAATTCTCCTGAACATAATTAGATACATCCGCAATGTGCACTCCGAGCGTGTATCCGCCTTCCGTTTCGGTCAGAGACACGGCATCATCCAGATCTTTGGCATACGGTCCGTCAATTGTGACTGTCTTCCAGTCTCTCAAGTCCTCTCTGCCATCTATATCCGCCTCGATGATATGATCCGGAACACGGCCGGCCTGATTCAAGACTCGCTCAGAGAACTCCAGAGGAATATCCATAGCCCTTGCAATCGTGAGAATATCGGCGCCGGGTTCTCCTTCATGCCCGATTATCTCAGTAATCCGGCCTGACGGGTTTTCGTAACGGCTCCCGAATTTCATGATCTTCACAACGACCTTATCCCGGTCTGTCGCCCCGTTCATATGCTGTTTCGGTACAATGATTATTTTGTCATAATGCGTATCTTCCGGGAATACCCATCCGACATTCTTTTTGCGAACGAACGTGCCGACGATTTCAGTCTTCCCCCGCTCTATGACATGGGTGACGGCCCCTTCGATCCGCATATTTTTTTCGGAATAAATCAGTCGTGCCTCGACACGATCCTTGTGGAGAGCATCGCCGACGGCATTCGCCGGGATGAAAATATCCTTGCTCACAAGGTCATCAAGCTGTCCCTCATCCGGAGTCACAAAGCCGAATCCTCTGGCATTTCCTGTAAAAATCCCCGTAAAGATCCGGTCCTGCGGACGCTTCGAACGCTTATTTCTGTTCATTTTTATATTCTTGACCGGTTTTTTCGAATGTTGTCTTTTCATTTTTCCCCTGCTGATTTATCAGATATGAGAAAAGACCCCTGCCCGGTGCAGAGGTCTTTTATAACTTCAATACTTCAGATGACTGTCAGCCAAGGAACGCCATCGACAATACTATGGAAAGCACAAAGAAAATTACCGCCATTATCTTGGTAGCCTTCTCAAGTCCGCCTTCCATGGAGCGTCCTCTGTTCTGTCCCCAGTAAGTCTCCGCTGCTCCGGCAATCGCTCCGAGACCGGCATCCTTACCTTCCTGCATAAGTACAATAACAGTCAGACCTATACAGTCAATAACATAAATGATTGTGAGAACAATCTTTAAGATATCCATACTTCACCTCT
>CAMYVI010000234.1 GCA_947302185.1 uncultured Lachnospiraceae bacterium | reverse complement strand
CAAGCTCCCCTTCTATCTCAAATATTCTGAGGACTGCATCCTCGTTGCCCTGGTATGCATCAATCATCTGGTCGAACTTTATAAGATCAAAATGGAACAGGATTTTAAGATATTCCAACAGAGCGTCTCCGAGCCCTGTTCCTCTTCCTGCCGCAGAGGTGACAAGAAAAGATCCGCGCCTGAGCGGCTTTAGTCTTTTAGTGAGTTCCTTCAGTTCTTTACTGTAAGGCTTAACGAATTCATCTTCACACAGCGAGAGCTTCTCCGCCGCAATAAGAAGTCCGATGATACAGGAAAAACTCTTTATGAACGTACCTGTCACGTCTTTCTGTCTCAGATAAACAGCAATATTCGCCGTGATGACAGGAAGAAGAATCAAAAGTGCAGCTACCGGATTAATAAATAGAGTAATTATTCCTGCTGTCATGAGAAAGCAAAGGATAACGTACTTTAATGTTCCTATCTTCTCAGCATCCCGCAGTTTCCGTATATAATCGTAGATCGACATTTTTTTCATCCTGCCGATCTCGTTTAAAATGCCGAGTATTTTTCTTCGGGATGTTTTATCCTCGCTGAAATGACGTATCATCTTTTCCCGTTTGTCAAGAATGTCAGCATTGTGAGCCGGTGTGCGCAGCCACATATAGAGTATATCCTCTCCCGGTGAGGAAAAAGCGGCGTTCATCTGTCTGAAGATTGAATCGAAATCGCAATCATTCCATGTGATGTCGTCGACATAGTACTCCTTGTTCTCGGAAATCCTGTCCCGGAAAAAGTGTGATATGCTCTCGAACTCTTCGGCAGAGTGCTTTAATTTAGGAGCCTGCCCCCATCCTTTCTCCAGTTTTCTCTGAAATTGATTTTTGATGTCGCGATTATTTCTTATGATCATAATAGCTGCTGTGATAACGAGTAGTGCGGCTATGATCAGTATTGCCTTATAAGATTCCACATTTTCCTCCATAAAAAGACTGCCGCATTAAGGTCGATGCCGCTGTGTATATCAGATGCCATTTGCACATCTGCCATATAGCGGCGATTTTGCCTAACGCGACAGCCCCGTCACTTCCTGCTGCTATAGAACAGGCAATATTTTTCAGTACATGAAACCATGAAAGATCCTTTACCGAATCACCATACTTCACTATCAATGAAGAACACATGACCTCTGTAAAGGAAAGTGTTTTTGCCCGCACCGTAACCGGACGCAAACTTATAATGTTTGCCGTCTGTAGCAAACCGGTTCCAGGCTCCCGGCGTCATGAAGGAGTTATACTTAAAATCAGACGCCTTAATGACTGAACCGGAGTTCATTGTGCTCACACTGCTCGTACCGGATCCGCTTTTTTTATAAACTGTCGCGGATGTCTCCAGAGTGATATTCTGGCGGGCGAGAACCTTTTTCGCAGCGGATCTTGCACTCGAGAGATAGTCGGCTCTCTTTCCGACGATGTCCTGCAGAACGCGGGTAAGGGTTCCGTTTCGTGCTACTTCCCACTGGGTCGTCTCATATATCATAATATCGAGCGTGCCGGGATACTCGATGTAATTTCCGGATTTGGCCGCAGCTATTCCTTCAGCCAGGCGATTCTCGATAACGTAACCGACCATCATCATACCGGAAGTCCCCTGGTCACCCGCCTCCGTATAGAGTACTGCGCTGAGGAAATCTTCCTCCGTTACATCTTTGCCGACTACCGGGTCTGTCAGATATTGCGGTTCTACAATGAAAGTCTTTCCGGTAGCGGGATCTTTCACATAGGTACTTGTTCTTGCGACGGTCTGTGTCGCGGTAGTACCGTCAAGTCTGAACTTCTGTGCCCTTGTATCATTTGAAGTATACATCTGAATGTTGGCGTTATTCACGGCAGAACCGGAAGCCACGTCAAGAGCGAGATTGTCAGACATGTTGACAAACGTGTAAACGCCTCTGATTCCGGTGATTTTCCACTTCTGAGCCTTGGATTCACGCCATGTATACTGCATGACATTGGTACCGTTGGCCTTTCCTGCCCCTTTTACGTGGAGCACTTTCTGGCTTCCGATATTTGTGACTTTATAGTAGCCGTTTCCTATGGACGTAATCTTCCATTTCTGGTAATTATTTCCCTGATTTCTGTAGAGAGCAACATTCTCGCTGTCTTTGGAGACCTTAGACGGAACCGAGACAACATATGTTGTATTGAGGCAGGAACGCAGCGTATAGATACCGTCTTTCAGAGTCGTTGCAGGCCTTGTTGTCCTGACGAACTTCCAGTACTGAGCATCCGTTCTGTTAAGACTGTAAATACTTATATTGGTACCGATCGCAGAATTTCCTGCTTCGACATCCAGTACTTTTTTATGATTGATCGATGTTGAAATCGTATAATAACCGTCGGTTCTTATGGATGAAATATACCATTTCTGAGCTGCCGAATTATTCTTGCCGTTTTGCTGAACATTGGTGCCGTTATCGGTACTGCCGTTCGTGAGATCTACCGCTTTTCCCGAAAGTGTGCTCTCAATTGTATAATTTCCGCTTCCCAGATTTGTAAGATAAAACACTCGTGATGCCAGCTGCCCTTTGGGACCGAGCTGAACATTTGCACCGTTCATGAAAGAATCTCCGTCTACCTCAAGATATCTGGAAGAAGACAGCTTTGACTGGATCATGTAATATCCGCTGGCAAGCGAAGCCGCTTTGTTTGTTGTGGTGGTTCCTGAAGAGCCGGAGCCGGCCTGTACTTTGACAAATTTCCACTGCTGAGCCGTGGTATTATTGGACTGATAGACCCAGACATTGGAGCCGGCTGTATTCGATGCGCCGTAGACATCGAGCACATTCCCGGACAGCGCCGATTTGATTGTGTAATAACCGGATCTTGTTGATGTGAGAAATGACCATTTCTGGGCGTTGGAATTGTTGGAGGCATACTGCCAGACATTGGTTCCCGATGCAGTGGAGGCGGCATAAACATCCAGCATCATACCTGAATTCTTATTTTGGACGGAATAGACACCGTTCCCGAGATTGGTGACATGGAAAACCTGAGAGGGGCTGCCGGTATACTTGTTGATAATGATGTTGGCCCCGTTTGTTTTGGCGGAATTTAAGACATCAAGAACCTTATCGGAACCGACTCCCGAGTAAATATAATAGTCTCCTGTGGACATCGTCGAAACAGTCTGACCTGCAGCGGCGAAAACGGAAACAGCTCCTGTCTGCAGCATGCAGGAGAAACATAGTATGATTGTTAACAGATAAGATATTATTCGCTTATTCATTGCACCTTTCCTTCACAGATGTGCGCAAGAAGCACCGCATTTGTTACGCTTCCGACTCCCCCGGGGACCGGTGTAATTGCAGACACAATTTTACTTACATTTTCATAATCGACGTCGCCGGTCATCTTTCCGGCTTCATCGAAATTAATTCCTACATCGATGACGATCTGACCTTCCCTGACATGTTCGGCCTTTATCGTGTTTCTGTGACCCGCAGCTGATATCAGAATATCTGCGCGTTTCGTTTTCTCCGGAAGGTCGATTGTTCTTGTATGACATATCGTGACAGTCGCATTTCGGGCCAGCATCAACTGGCTCAGGGGTTTGCCGACTACAAGTGATCTTCCGACGATCACGACGTCTTTACCGGAAAGTTCAATCCCATAAAAATCAAGAATTTTGATGACAGCTTCCGGCGTACAGGGAGGAAACCCTTCATTCGTCCCTTTATATACGCCCAGCATGGAAGTATCTGTAGCGCCGTCAAGATCCTTTTTCGGATCTATAAAATTGATGATTCGCTTCTCATCCATATGCTTCGGAAGAGGCAGAAACAGAAGAATGCCATGAATCGAATCGTCTCGATTTGCTTTTTGGATGGCATTTATGACATCATCATCGGATACGTCTTCGGGAAGCGCGTCTACGCTGACACTGACTCCCGCAGCCTCCGCCCTCTTTCTGACGCCTCTTTCGTAAGAAAGATCACTCTTCTTATCTCCGACTCTGATTATGCGCAGGGAAGCGGGATGACCGGAGGAATTCATGATGCTTGTCTTTTTACGAGTTTCTTCTGTGATTGCAGCTGCAACGTCTTTACCCGACAGTATCTTTATCATGTCTCCTCCGATCTGATTTTCGCTTATTATCCAAGTGATTATCTTTTTGTTCCCTGAAGAACCGCTTTTCAGCGGCCAAGTCCCTTGCGAAGCAGAATTCCGTATGCCTTATCGAAAATCTTATCGGCTTTTTCCTGATAATCGGCAAGGAATCTCGCAACATCAGTATTGAGTGCGCGGGCATAATCTTTATCTTTCATGTACATTGTATTGGCAACTACATTCAGGGCAGCGGCCTCAAGAGCCGCTTTACATATCGTTGCGGCAGAACCGGTATCGGAGATCAGCATAACCGATCCTTTGTTCAACATCTCCTCGATGAGGTCAAGCGCCTGAGCACAGCAGTCCATGACGTTAATCGGGACAGCGGCAGCTT
>CAMYVI010000233.1 GCA_947302185.1 uncultured Lachnospiraceae bacterium | reverse complement strand
ACAAACGGCGCTGAGCTGTAATTATTGACCGCATCAGTATGTGCCTACGCAAGAGACAGAAGGTATCTGCAGCATTGCAGATACCTTCTGTCTCTGTAAACCGGCCTCTCATCGTGATGTGTCGGCGCGTTATTCATTTCATAAGATGCAGAAGGTCGTCCGGTGTCGTTATCTTTATATTTGTGTAATCTCCCATGACAAGCCTGACCTTATCCAGCCCGGAAGCCTCCACGACCATCGCGTCATCGGTCATCCCTTCCATTCCGTCCTTGAGCATGATCTCATAAGCCGCGCGGATAAGACTATAAGAAAACGCCTGCGGCGTCTGAATGTTCCATACATTCTTCCGGTTCGGCGTATCGATCACAAAACCGTCCTCGTCCACGATCTTAACCGTATCCTTAGAGGGAACTCCGACTGCAACGGCGGGATGCTTCCGAACCTCGTCAGCAGTACGCTTAAGAATTTCTTCTGTGACAAAAGGTCTCGCCGCATCATGAATGAAGACATAATCGGAATCAGGACACTTAAGTATCCCGGCGTAAGAAGAGTCATATCGCTCTCTTCCGCCTGCAATCACATCCCGGACCTTTGACAGCCCCTTCTCCTCGACGATTTCCTTTCGGCAAAAGTCGACCCACTCCTCCCCGGTCACGAGAATAATATCCTGAATCACAGAACTCTCCTGAAAAACTCTCAGTGTCTTAGTCAGAATATACTCTCCGTCAATTTTCAGGAACTGCTTCGGAATATCGGCACCCATGCGCTTCCCGTTTCCGGCAGCGAGTACGATGGCACTTATTGTCATACTATCCTCCTACTCTCCGTCATCTGTCTTCTCAAATGCGCTGTTTTTCGAATCGATGTAATTCAGACGTTACACCGCTTCGTTTCCCGCATTTATCTCTCACCCAGTCTCAGGTTCGGAACTGCATTCAGATCCCATCCGCTCCTTACGCCGGCTTCATATTCATGGAAAGCGGCAACGCCGATCATTGCTGCGTTATCGGTACAATACACCGGTGAAGGAACTGACAGGTGAAGTCCATGCTTCCTGCACGTTTCGGCAAGTCCCGCCCTCAGCGCACTGTTCGAAGCAACGCCTCCGGCGAGTGCAACCTCTCGGATGTCGTATTCTTTAGCCGCCATGACAGTATGCTCGCACAGGACATCGACCACGGATTTCTGGAAGCTTGCGGCAAGATCAGCCTTGTTGACTTCTTCGCCGGTCATCTGAGCATGATTCAGATAATTCAGCACCGCACTCTTCAGACCTGAAAAACTGAAATTGTACTCCGATCCGTTGACCTTTGCCTTCGGGAAAACTATCGCGTTCGGATTTCCTTCTTTTGAGACTTTATCTATCTTCGGGCCTCCCGGATAACCGAGGCCGATTGCGCGCGCTACTTTGTCAAATGCCTCCCCGGCCGCATCATCTACCGTTCTCCCGAGTATCCTGAACTTAGCCCAGTCTTCGACAATAATCAGATGCGTATGGCCTCCGGATACGATCAGACCGAGGTAGGGAGGTTTCAGATCCGGATGTTCTATATAATTTGCACATATATGACCCTCAATATGATGCACCCCGATCAGCGGCTTATCTGCCGCCCATGCAATAGCCTTGGCTTCTGCCACGCCTACGAGCAGGGCTCCGACAAGGCCAGGACCGTACGTGACTGCGACAGCATCAATGTCAGCCAATGTCTTATCAGCATCATCCAGGGCTTTCTGGACCACATAATTGATTTTCTCGATATGAGCACGGGACGCCAGTTCCGGCACTACTCCGCCGTAAACGGTATGCATGGCGATCTGTGTGTATATGACATTTGAAAGAACTTCTCTCCCGTCACGAACGACCGCACAAGCGGTCTCATCACAGGAACTTTCAATTGCAAGTATGTCTGTATGTGCCATTTTTAATCTCCTTCTTCCTCAAAAAGAAGTGTTGTCTCCTGTCCGTCTCTGGCTGCAATCGCACGCGGGAATATACTGCGCACGGAATCCATGAACAGCTCCGGCTTCACCAGAGAAGGGCTGTAATGCGTGAGCCACATTTCTTTCGGCTGCACTTCTCTTGCGATTTCCGCCGCCTCCTGCATCGTCATATGCCTGTGCGTCCGGGCTTTGACGTCCGAATCAGGTTCACCGTACATGCCCTCACAGATCAGAAGATCCGCTCCCTCAGCATGCTCGCGTATGGATCTTGTCGGCCTCGTATCCGTCGTGTAGACGACTTTGAGTCCTTTACGTGCTCCTCCGAGCACCATATCCGGAGTAAGCGTTCTTCCTTCGAACTCTATTACCTGTCCTTTCTGCAGCGGATTCCAGAATCTGATAGGAATTCCTTCCGCTCTCGCCCTGTCCACGTCAAAGCGGCCTTTGCGGTTAATGACTATTTTGTAACCGTAGCAGGTGATATTATGATTGACGCGGAAAGCTGTGATATGCATGTCATCAACGGAAAATATCTCCTCGTTTCCCTCGATTTCCCTGCATTTGATCTCAAACGGAAGTTCCGGTGCGATTATCCTCACAGCGTTCATAATCCTCCCGAGCCCTTTCGGACCGATGACCGTTACAGGTTCCGTCCTGTCAGCATTTCCCATCGTCAGCAGAAATCCGGGAAGCCCCGCTATATGATCTGCATGAAAATGTGTGATCAGAATTGTGTTGATCGGCTTAAAGGACCAACCTTTCTCCCTCAGTGCAATCTGTGTACCTTCCCCGCAGTCAATGAGCAGACTCGCACCGTTATATCTCATCAGGCATGATGTGACCCATCTACGGGGCAGCGGCATCATACCACCTGTACCCAGCAGGCTGATGTCCAGCATGTAATCTCTCCTTTCGCCTGTTTATCGCGCAGTACTCGTGACGTAAGTCTCGGAACGTTTTCTCAGTTTCCCGGTTATATCTCAGGTGCAGCCTGAAGATGCAGCGTCATGAGCACTGCATCCTCCGTCGGTAATGAATAATATCCTTTTCGGATTCCGTCAATCGTAAAGCCTGTCTTCTCATACAGATGCCTTGCCGCATCCGCGCTCTCTCTGACTTCGAGATGGATCACTGACACACCCTTCTCAGGGCATCTTCGAATCATCTCATCAAGAAGTTTTCTTCCGATTCCCCGGTTCCTGTCTTCACTTCTGACTGTTATATTGGTGATATCCGCTTCCCACGGCACCATCAGCAATCCGATATAGCCATAAATATGCGGTTCCACATAGTCTTCATCATCTGCTGTCTCAGAGCCCTGAAACTCCTCCGACGCGACGAGAAACATGGTATCATCTCGAAGCAGATAAGTAAGCAGGCCGTTCTCGTCCCAGGGAGTCAGCGAATTTTCTCTTTCGATTTCCGCGACCTGAGAAATATCATCAAACGCCATCTCTCTTATTATCATACAACACTGCCTTTCCCCGTTCTTTCCCTCTCCTGTTCTGCCTGAGACTTGCGCAGATAAATCGGCACATGATCTTTGGCATGGACATATTTTCCTTCGGAATAATACTGCATGGCCAGTGCGCCGACTGCTCCGGCACTCTGCCTCGCCAGGTGAGCCGGTGCAAAACTGAAGGGAACTTTCAGACTCTCCTCCGCATAAGGTCCGACAACATATGATCCGTCGCCGAGAAAAATGACGCCGGATTCTGTGAGTTCAGGGGCCATGCGGTTAAGCTCATCGATAAGATCCGACGCCGCGACAGGTCTCTGATCCACGAGAGTCTTCAGACATTTGCCCTCAAATTTATAGATGCCGTTGTAGACCTGCTGCCTCCGCGCATCCATCACCGGAACTATAAGCCCCTCCGCGTAAGGCAGATTATAAGCCATTCCGGCGAGAGTCGGTACTTCGATTATCGGCTTTCCGAGAGCAAGGCCGAGTCCCTTGGCAGTTGCCGAACCGATACGAAGCCCGGTAAAAGAACCGGGACCGGCCGCGACAGCTATCGCGTCCACAGTTGATTTATCGAGTTCTATCATTCCCGCAATTTCATCGAGCATGGGCAGGAGTGTCTGTGAATGAGTCTTTTTATAATTTACGGAATACTCTGCAAGGAGTGTATCATCCTCGAGAACAGCAACGGAGGCGACCAGTCCGGATGAATCCAACGCTATTATTTTCATGCCCTGTCCTCCCGTCTCATAACTGTGATTTTTCTGTAATTAAACCCCTTTTCGGGATCCTTTTCTATAGTAATATAAATAGTATTCTCAGGGAGTATTTCATCCACGATTCCTGCCCATTCGACAAGACTGACACCGCCGCCGAAGAAACAGTCATCGTAACCTATTTCATCCATCTCTTCTATATCGCCGATTCTGTAAACATCAAAGTGATAAAACGGCAGACGGCCGCCTTCGTAATTTTGAAGAATAGTAAAAGTCGGACTGGTGACCGGTTCCGTGATACCGAGCCCTGCGGCAAGTCCCTGGGTAAAAACAGTCTTGCCGACCCCGAGGTCTCCGTTCAATG
>CAMYVI010000232.1 GCA_947302185.1 uncultured Lachnospiraceae bacterium | reverse complement strand
CAGTATCAGACTGGAACCGTCCGCCGGAAAACATGGACGTCAGAAATTTCTATGGCGGAGATCTTGAAGGAATCCGGCAGAAACTTGATTATCTGCAGGATCTGGGCGTTGAGGTCTTGTATCTTAATCCGATTTTTGTGTCACCGTCCAATCACAAGTACGATAGCCAGGATTATGATCATATAGATCCGCATCTCGGAAAAATAGTGAAGGATGGCGGCGACACGCTGATGTGGGATGACCGAAATAATCAGAATGCCACAAAATATATCATACGCACGACGACTCCGGAAAACCTGGAGGCTTCGGATAAGCTTCTTGAGGAACTATGTCAGGAAATTCATGCGAGAGGTATGAGAATTATTCTGGACGGCGTGTTCAATCACTGCGGATCCTTCAATAAATGGCTCGACCGCGAGCGCATCTATGAAGACCAGCAGGGCTATGATAAGGGCGCTTATATTGAGCGGGAAAGTCCGTACCATTCGTTTTTTAAGTTCAATAACGAGCATGCATGGCCGTATAATGAGTTCTATGACGGCTGGTGGGGGCACGAGACACTGCCGAAGCTTAATTACGAGGAGAGTCCCGAACTGTTCGATTATATAATGAGGATCGGGAAAAAATGGGTATCGCCGCCGTACAATGTGGACGGCTGGCGGCTTGATGTCGCGGCAGATTTGGGCCATTCACTGGAATATAACCATTATTTCTGGAGGGAATTCAGAAAAGCCGTCAGAGAAGCCAACCCGGATGCAATAATACTTGCAGAGCATTACGGAGAGGCGGGAGAATGGCTCCTCGGGGACCAATGGGATACCGTTATGAATTATGACGCTTTCATGGAGCCTGTTTCATGGTTCCTGACAGGAATGGAGAAACATAGTGACGAGTTCCGAAAAGATCTTCTCGGCAACGGAGAGTCTTTCGAGAGCGCTATGCGATACCACCTCGTCAGTTTCATGGGACCATCCGCGCTCTGTGCTATGAATGAGCTTGATAATCATGACCATTCGAGATTCCTGACGCGAACAAATCATCTGGTCGGAAGGGTGGCTCAGCACGGAAGTGAGGCCGCAGGACAGAATGTTGACCCGTCGGTCATGCGCGAAGCAGTGGTCATTCAGATGACTTTTGTCGGTGCACCGACGCTCTATTACGGTGATGAGGCCGGCGTCGTCGGTTTTACGGATCCTGATAACAGAAGAACATATCCATGGGGGCATGAAGACCGCGAAATGCTTGCGTTCTATCGTGCAGCTATTCATATGCACAGCAGATATGATACGCTGAGAATCGGGTCTCTCAAGTTCCTGGGCTGCGGTTATCAGTATATATCATACGGGAGATTTTCGGATCATGATCAGTTCGTTGTGGTTGCTAATTCAGGTGATGACCCGATTCCTGTGGAACTTCCTGTGTGGGAGACAGGTATCACCAGAAATGCAAATACAGAAATGATCGAACTCCTTGTAACGGATGCCGACGGTTTCTCGACAGAACCCAAAAAGCGTCTTGTGACCGGAGGAATTCTTACTTTGGATCTCAGACCGCATGAAGCGGTCGTACTCTATCATAACGGATCAGGTGAAGAAGACTGAGAAACGGGAACGAGATACCAGAATCGTAGAGCTGCTAATTAAGCCTGCAAAACGGAGGGCAAATTGATGAAAAGAAAGATGGTTTCGATAATGATGGCGGCCGTACTTGTGCTGAGCGGGTGCGGGCTTGGGGGAAATAAGGGGGGTTCCGGATCTGCACAGAACTCTGTAGACAGTGCTCCTGTCACGTCAGTTACGGTCGAAAGTGCCGGAGTAGACAAATTTATCAATCTTGCTGATTATAAAGGAATTGAGCTTGTAAGAAATTCGGGTGATGTGACTGAAGATCAGCTTTTTGATGCAATTGATGAAGATCTCAATCATTATCGAATTGATGTGCCTGATATGGAGATCGATAATCTGTTCTGGGTTACGATGGACTTCGACGGGAAGATAGATGGCGAGCCATTTGTCGGGAGCAGCGATTCCAATTATGAGCTGAAGCTTGGCCAGGGCACATTTCTTGACGAATTCGAAAGGCAGCTGATCGGACATAAGAAGGGTGATCATGTCAAGATCAACGTGACGTTCCCTGAGGATTATGAAAACAAGGACATTGCCGGACAAAGAGCAGAGTACGATGTAGACATCACTCGTGTATCAGTTGCACTCGGCGAGCCGACAGAAGACTGGACACAAATGTATTTTTCCCGGAATGTAGATGAATACATGGAGATGAAAAGACAGGAAGTCGCAGAAAAGAACGAAGAGCTTTCCGATGATCAGCTCCGCACGGACGGATGGTACAAGGTATTCGATAATTCTTCTGTTCTCCAGTACCCAGAGGATATGTTGAAGATCTGGACCAAATACTGTGAGGATACCTATGCAAGATATGCGAAGAACTATAATCTTTCTTATGAGGACTTCCTTACGGAGTACGGGGCTTCCGAAACAAGCATTGCCAATAACGCGAAAGATTTTGTCAAGACATATCTCGTAGCTTCCGCTATTATGGAAGCGGAGGGAATAGAAGCTAAGGGGGAGCAGTACAACAACAGAAAGAATGAGCTCCTTGCCGGATCCGGTTATGCTTCGGAAGAGGCGGCCGTGGCAGCAGGCATTTCCGAGGAAAACATTGATATGACCGTGAGATATTATCTCGCTACGGATGTAATTCTTGAAAATTCAGTTATCACACAGGGAGAAAGCCAGGCAGCGGTGTCGGGTGAAGAAACAGAGAATTCAACAGAAGAAGCTGCCCCGGTCGAGGAGACCGAGGGCGAGGAGACAGGTGAAGAGGATACCGGTGAGTACACGGAGGAATGATCTCCGGACAATCAGCTGACGTCGGCCGGAATCCGGCGCCGGGTCTCGCGGATTAGAACGTCGAGGCGTTCCTTGGGATTTGTTTAAGAGTCGCATAGCGGCTCTTTTTTTTGTCTCATTTTTTATGAAATTCTGTTTTCATCAAACAGGGTGAGCAGCTGAAGAAAAGAGGAACTGCATATGAACAATCGTGTTGACTTATTGTGTATTACACATTATAATCTATTTGGCATTAAACAGATTTTTAAGTAATCTATTTATTATTTTAATGTGTGACACAAGGTATCGCATGAAACAGGATACCGGTATGCTGGGGAGTGTACTTGTCATAGAAAAGGGGAGAAAATGGGAAGGGAGACTGTGGAGAGTTCTCTGATAATGGAGATGCGCAGAGGGACAATCGTTCTTGTTGTCTTGTATTGTCTCGATGAACCTGTGTATGGCTACAGTTTGGTCGAAGAACTGGCTCGTAAAGGAATGCCGGTTGAAGCCAATACCCTTTATCCGCTTTTGCGCAGGCTTTCTTCCCAGGGGCTCCTCGACAATCAATGGGATACCAGCAACTCCAAGCCGCGAAAGTATTATGTGATAACTGAGAAGGGAAAAAAACTCAGGACAGAACTGAAAAAGCAATGGAGTATTATGTCGCAGGCTGTTAATGCCATTGTAGAATGATGTCGGGGGGATAAATCGTGGTAAGCAGAATTGTTGATCAATATGTCGATGCTGTGACGCAGCAGCTTCCGATAGCTGTCAGAAAGAGCGTAGAGCGGAGAATGAAAGACACAATTTATGAGAAACTTGATGAGTACACGCATGGACAGAGAGCCGTAAGCAGAGATGTGCGGGCCGTTCTTCGGGAGATGGGTTCTCCGGATGAAATAGTAAACGCATATTATGAAGAGGCTGCCAGAAGAAAGAAAAAGAAATCAAGAGAAAACGAACAGAATATGGAAGACGCTTTAAAGATAGTCTGGGGCGTTTCAATCATGCTCGTTGTACTGGGACTGATTTTGCTTATTGCAGGGGTCACCAGCAATGTGTTCCCGATCCTGCTTGGCGCAGTACTGGCTCTTTCTGTAATGCTGTCGAAGATGTTCGGACCGACGATTGCTGAGATTGATGACAGAAACAAGAAGTTAAAAAGGGAAAAGGCAGCCTATAACGAAGACGACGAAATGATCTGAGCGAATAATGATATCTTGACAAAGAAGAAAAACGTGAGAAAATAGACACCAACAGAAAGGAGTCTATAATCTATGGAAAAGAATACAGTAAAAATCGCATTGATCACCGGTTACCTCGGCGCCGGAAAAACTACTCTTCTGAATCATATTCTCAGCAATGATGAGGGAATCCGTGCAGCTGTTATCGTCAATGATATCGGTGAGGTCAATGTTGATGCGGACCTGATTGAAAAAGGCGGAATCGTAACACAGGAAAACAGCAATCTTGTCCCGCTTACGAACGGATGTATCTGCTGCACGCTCAGAGATGATCTGGCGACACAGCTTGGCGAACTCGCTTCGACAGGAAAATATGACTACATCATTATTGAAGCATCCGGTATCTGTGAGCCTATTCCGATCGCTCAGACGATTGCTGATATCTGCGAGGAAAGTACTGAGTACGGTGTGCCG